>CAYYOE010000102.1:0-9956 GCA_964473055.1 uncultured Rhodobacterales bacterium
GAATACTGCTTGTAGGCCGAGATGATGCCGATGGGGATCGCCAGGATCACACCCACCAGATAGCCCATGCCGACCACGGTCAGCGTCTGGGGCATCCGTTCGAAGATGGTGTTGAAGACCGGCGACCGGGTCTGGAAACTGATGATCCGCTGCGCGTCGCCCGCCAGGCTGGTGCCGAAACTGCGGTCGATCCAGTAGGACGGTTCGGTGATGAACAGGTTGTAGAGCCAAAGCAGATAACGGACATACCACGGCTGCCCCAGGCCCAGCGCCTCGCGCATCTTTTCGCGCACCTCTGGCGGGATCGTCAGCGGCATGTCCGCCAGCGGATCGCCGGGTGCAAGTTCGAGCAGCATGAAGATCACGAAGCTGATGAAGATCAGCGTCGGGATCGCCATCAGTATGCGGCGGATCGTGAAGGTCAGCATGGGGTGTCCTGGCGCGACTGGCGGTCCGTCGGGAAAGGGCAGGGGCCACGGCTGGCGCGGCCCCTGCGGGAATCAGCGGATCACTTGATCCGGTACCAGTCGGCGACGTTCCACAACTCGCTGTCCCAGGTGTTCAGGATCACGCCGCCCAGGCTGTTGGAATGCGCCGAGACGCGGCCGCGATCGACCAACGGCACGATGACATAGCTATCCTTGGTCAGCATGTCGTTGAGACGCCTCGCGATTTCCGCCCGCTTCTCGATCTCGCCGGTCCGCCCCAGTTCCTCGACCAGGGCATCGTATTCCGGATCGCAGAACCGGTTGATGTTCTCGCCCTGCCACTGGTTCGACGGCTTCGGTTCCTGCCCACACTTGTAGCCGGCGAGGTAGGCCTCCGGGTCGGTGCCGTCGAAGTTGTTGGCGTACATCTCGACGTCGGCGTAGAACTTGCCGAAGGTGTCCGGGCTGCCCGGGTCTGACCCGAAGAAGACGCTGGCCGAGATGTTCTTCAACTCGGTCTCGACCCCGATTTCTTCCCACCACTGCTTGATGAGCGCCTGGAAGTCCTGGCGCACCGCATTGGTGGAGGTCTGGTAAAGCAGGCTCAGCCGCATCCCGTCCTTGGTCCGAACGCCGTCCGGCCCCACGGTCCAGCCCGCGTCCTCGAGCAAGGCCTTGGCGCCCTCCACGTCCTGCGCCAGACAGTCGGTGTTGTCGCTGGCAAATATCTCGGGCGCAGGGACCAGGTTGCAGGTCGGGCGTCCGGCACGTCCGTAGCCGATCTCGACCAGCAGGTCGCGGTCGATTGCCATGGACAGAGCCTGACGCACGCGCTGGTCCGTCAGGATCGGATGCGGATGCATGATCGTCGACCGCTCGCCCTCGGGCAGGCTGGGCGAGGGGTCCGTCAGGTTCATCTCGATCCGCTCGACCAGTGTCCCGAATGCCGAAACGGCCTGACCCCGACCGGCAGTTGCCATGCTGTCGATCACTTCCGGAGCAAGCTGGAGGTTCCATGCGTAGTCGAACTCGCCGGTCTCCAGAACGGCGCGGCCGGCGCCTTCGGCATCGCCACCGCCCTTGAAGGTCATCGTGGCGAAGCGAGGCTTTGCCGCGTCGCGGTAGTTTGGATTCGCCTCCAGCTGGATCACGTCATTCGTGCGGAACTCGGTCACGCGGAACGGGCCTGTGCCGATGGGGCCGAAATTCTCGTCGGTGCACTCGGGTGCGCGTGCGCCGAGACAATTGGCGAACTGTGCGGCCTGGATGATCGGCGACTGTGCGCCCACCAGCGGCAGATAGGGGTTCGGCTTGGCATCGACGAAGGTGATGCGGATCGTGCGGTCGTCCAGTGCTTCGACGTCGGTCACGCCTTCGAACTTGGACAACTGGGCGCATCCACCTTCGGGGTGCGTGCAGTAGCGCCAAGTAAAGACGGCATCATCGGCGGTGACGGCAGTGCCGTCCGACCAGAGCAGGCCTTCCCGCAGCTTCCATGTGATTGTCTTGAGATCTTCGGAAACTCCGCCGTTGGCGAGCGTTGGAATGTCTTCTGCCAACCAGGGCACCAGATTGCCGACATTGTCGTACCGCGCCAGGGGTTCGATGATCAGCGACGAGCTTTCCACCTCCTTGGTGCCGCCCGACAGGAAAGGATTCAACGTCGAGGGCGCCTGCCAGTAGATCACGTTCACATGGCCGTCCGCGCCGCGCTCGGCCATGGCCATGGTGGCCATCGCCATGACGCCGGCCGCGCCCATCAGGGTTGTTCTCAGTTTCATCTCACACTCCTTGTTGGATGCTCGTTGGTGCCTCGGGCGCCGCGGTTGTGCCCGCGGTCTTGGAAATCGTCGATGCGTCGGCTACCCGCGCCCCGTCGATCAGGTGACAGGCCGCCAGATGGCCGCCTCCCAGATCGCGCAGGTCGGGCTTGACCGCCCGGCACAGGTCGGTCGCGTGGCGGCAGCGGGTGACGAAATTGCAGCCCTTGGGTGGGTTGGCCGGCGAGGGCACGTCGCCCGTCAATACGATCCGCGTGCCCGCAAGTTCCGGGTTCGGTTCCGGGACCGCGGACAACAGGGCCTGGGTGTAGGGATGGGCGGGTGTCTCGAACAAGGCATCGCGCGATCCGATCTCGACGATCTTGCCGAGGTACATCACTGCCACGCGGTCGGCGATGTGGCGCACCATCGACAGGTCGTGGCTGATGAACAGATAGGTCAGCCCGAAGCGGTCCTGCAGTTCTTCCAGCAGGTTCACCACCTGCGCCTGGATCGACACGTCAAGCGCCGCGATGGGTTCGTCGCAGACGATGAAGCGCGGGTTCAGGGCTAGGGCGCGCGCGATGCCGATGCGTTGCCGCTGACCGCCCGAAAACTCGTGCGGGAAGCGCCCGGCATAGGCGCGGTTCAGGCCCACCGCATCCATCAGTTCCAGAACGCGCGCGTCCCGTTCCGCACGGGACATGCCGGTGTGTTCCAGAAGTGGCTCGCCGATCACGGCAGCGACCGTCATGCGCGGATTCAGGCTGGCCTGGGGATCCTGGAATACCATCTGCATCCTGGGCCGGATGTGCCGCAAATGCCCCTGGGACAGTTTCCCTATCTCTTGCCCGCCGATGCGGATCGAGCCCTCGGTGATGTCGTAGAGCCGCAGGAGCGCCCGCCCGGCCGTGGATTTGCCGCAGCCCGATTCTCCGACGAGGCCCAGGGTCTCGCCGGGCAGGATGTCGAAGTCGATCCCGTCCACGGCCTTGACCTCACCGACCCGGCGCCGCAGCAGGCCGCCGTGGATCGGGAAGTGCATCTTGAGCCCGCGCACCTCGACCAGCGGTGCGGTGCCGCTCTCGGGCGGCGCGGCGGCGCCCGTCGCGCTCAAGCGGCGGCCTCCGTACGGCCGCGATC
Organism: uncultured Rhodobacterales bacterium; assembly: GCA_964473055.1. Taxonomy (GTDB): domain Bacteria; phylum Pseudomonadota; class Alphaproteobacteria; order Rhodobacterales; family Rhodobacteraceae; genus UBA996. The sequence continues at coordinate 3,332 of CAYYOE010000102.1, forward strand.
GGGGCGCGGAAGCCCGGTGCGCGCGTCCCAGAAACAGGCCACGTCATGCCCGGCGCCGACAGACAGGCGCAGCGGGTTCTCGGTCCGGCACCTGTCGAAAGCATGGGTGCACCGGGCGGCGAAGGCGCAGGCCGTGGGCGGCGCGGTCATGATCGGGGGCTGCCCTTCGATCACGCGCAATCGATCCGACCGCGGGCCACGCAGCGCAGGCACGGTCTGCAGGAGGGCGCGGGTATAGGGATGCTGGGGGTTGGCGAACAGCTCTTTCACCGGGGCCTGTTCCACCACCTGCCCACCGTACATTACCATCACCCGATCGGCGATCCCGGCGATGACGCCCAGATCATGGGTGATCCAGACAATCGCCATGCCCAACTTCTGGCGCAGCTCCTTCACCAGTTCCAGGATCTGCGCCTGGATCGTCACGTCCAGCGCAGTCGTCGGCTCGTCCGCGATCAGGACCTTCGGGTCGCAGGCAAGCGCGATGGCGATCATCACACGCTGGCGCATCCCCCCCGAGAACTGGTGCGGATAATCGCCGAGCCGCCGCGCGGCGTCGGGAATGCCCACCAGTTCCAGCAATTCGCGCGCCCGTTTCATGGCTGCGGCCTTGGACAGGCCCATGTGCGTCTGCAGCGGTTCCATGATCTGGAAGCCGACCGTGAAGACGGGGTTCAGGCTGGTCATGGGATCCTGGAACACGAACCCGATCCGCTTGCCACGAATGGCGCGCAGGGTATCGGCATCGCAGGTCAGCAGATCCGTGCCGTCGAACAGCACCCTTCCCCCCCGGTTCTCTGCCGGGGGAGAGGGCAGAAGCCCGATCAGCGACATCATCGTCACGGATTTGCCCGAACCGCTTTCGCCCACGACGCCCAGCAGTTCGCCGGGCCGCAGATCGAAGCTTACCGAGTTGACCGCGTGAATCTCTCCGCGGCGCGTTCGAAACACTGTCTTGAGGTCCCGGACATCCAGGACAGGCATGGCCCCGTCGGGCATGGAACGCTCCCCGTGCGCGTCGTTTCTTTTCGTTGCCGTCTCGGTTTCTGGCCGCAGACCGCCTCTTGCGGGCGTTGGACGGCCCGGAACCCGTTAGCGAGCCCCGGATTGGTGGAGTGTTACCATATCAACCTCATCCGGCAAGGAATTCCGCAGCGTCAATGGCGCGATAGCCGTGTTGCACGTTCAACCGGCACTCTGCCCCGGACTTGGGGGACGGGCGGGCAGGTCGTGCAGCACCAGGCGGGAAATGTCAGCGCAAGACCAGTCGCGGCGACGGTCCGAGTGGGATCGGCCCGAACGAGACGAACCCGCCCTGGAAGCTCAGCGGCGCGTCGATCACGTCGGGGTTCCCCCCAAGCCCCGCCAGCAGTTCCAGCCCGCGCTCGACCGTCCGCGCGAGCCCTTGCGGCACCAGCCCGGCGTTGACCGCGAGCCCCACCATTTCGCGCCAGTTCTCGGCGCGGACAGTGATGCGGCCCTCGGGGATGCCATCCGCATCGATGGTCAGCTGACCGGCCGCACGCAGAGAAAGCCGGCCCCAATCGGCCGACAGCGACTTGAGGTTCAGCGATCGCGGTTGCGGGCGCCGATCCTCGATGGCGAAACGATCCCAGGGGCGATCGAAGGTCATCGTCATGTCGGCCCGCACACCTTCCACACGGTCGGGCAACATCCCGGCGGGGTCCAGCACGCGCTTCATCAGGCGGGGGGGCGTGTATCCCGTCGCCTCGATCGCGATGTCGTGGCTGTGGGCGTCCTGTGCGGCGGCGGCGGTGCGGCGTGTGGCGAACCGGCCGCGTTCGATACCCGCCTCCCATCCCAGGGTGGACTGAAGTTGCAGACCGTCGACCACCAGCGTCGATTTCTCCAGCGCAAGCGATGGACCCGGCACGAAGACCGCACTGGCGCGCATGTCGTCGCTGCCCATCACGATCCTCTCGAAGGGCGTGGCCAGTATCTGCTGGTCGGGCCAGACCGCAATGACGTGGTGCGGACGGTAGCTGAGCGCCAGGACCTGAAAGACCGGTGCCTCCCAGGCAACGCCGGTTCTGGGATCTGCCAGTGCAAGATCGGTAAAGGTGGTGTCGAAACGGTTCGGAAACCCTTGCACACGCAGATCGCGGTATTCGGCCTGCCATCCATCGACCTGCCGCGCCTCGAACCAGGCAACGGTGCCGCGCTGCAGAGTCTGGCTGCCGACCAGCCAGTAGCCCGCCCACAGCGCCGCTGCCGCAACAACCACCCACAGAAGCTTTCGCATCGCCGCCCCTTCCACCGGTCCGTCCCCGCGCCTTATAGAGGCACGGTCGGGCAGGGCCAGTCCGGGAGGCGGGGGTTTGGCAGACGATCTTTGGGTTTTCGGCTACGGATCGCTGATCTGGAACCCCGGCTTCGAATGGGCCGAGCAGGTCGTCGCCCGTGCGCCGGGGTACGCGCGCAGCTTCTGCATGTGGTCCATTCATCACCGCGGCACCCCCGAACACCCCGGACTCGTTCTCGCGCTGGACGAAGCCCCCGGTTCCGACTGCCAAGGCGTCGCCTTTCGTGTCCCCGCCGCCCGTGCGGCCTCGACCAGGGCCTACTTGCGCGAACGTGAACTGATTTCCTCGGCCTACCTGGAAGCCGAGATCGCGCTGGACCTCGCGCAGGGTGAACGCGTGGCCGCGCTGACCTTCATCGTCGACCGGGCGCACCCGCAGTATTGCGGCGGACTGGCCCTGGACCGTCAGGCCGAGGTGATCGCGTCGGCCGTCGGCGGACGCGGCCCGAACACGGACTACCTCTGGAACACGCAGGCCCACCTTTCGGCGCTTGGGATCGGCGATGCCGAACTCGACTGGCTGGCCGCAGAGGTGCGCCTTCGCACCGGTCCGACGGCATCGCCGCAGGGCGGCGAAATGCCGGTTGGCTTGCCCCGGACGACCCCGTAGTCTGCATCGACGGAACAAGGTCGGGGGTACCATGGAAGGGTTGGGCGGCAAGGATCGGGGCCTGGGCCTGGGCAGTCGCCCCGCCCGCAGGTCCACGGCGCCGCGCTTTACCCAGCCGGTCAGTCAGATCCTGACCATGCTCGTGATCGTCGGGCTGACAGCCTTCGGTGCCTGGATCGCCTTTCCGCGTGTGGCGCCGGTCTTCCTGGCGAACCCATGGCTGAACGGCTTCATCGGGTTCGTCTTTCTGATCGGTGTGCTGGCGACCTTCTGGCAGGTCGTGCAGCTGTTCGGGTCGGTCCGCTGGATCGAAGGGTTTGCCGCGCAGCGTCCGGGGCACGAAGTTGCCCGCGCGCCGCGGCTGCTGGCGCCCCTGGCTGCCCTGCTTCGCGAACGTGGCGCCCGCGCGCAGATCGGTGCCTCGTCGTCGCGGTCGATCCTGGAATCGGTCGCCACCCGTATCGACGAGGCCCGCGACATCACGCGCTACATCGGCAACCTTCTGATCTTCCTCGGGCTTCTGGGGACGTTCTTCGGGCTTGCCACCACGGTTCCGGCGGTGGTGGAAACCATCCGGTCGCTGAACGCCGGGCCGGGAGAGAGCCCGCTGGATGTCTTCGCCCGCCTGATGACGGGGCTGGAAGGCCAGCTGGGCGGCATGGGCACGGCCTTTTCGTCCTCGCTGCTCGGCCTGTCGGGGTCGCTTGTTGTGGGCCTGCTGGAGCTGTTCGCAAGCCATGGCCAGAACAGGTTCTACCGCGAGCTCGAGGAATGGCTGTCCTCGATCACCAAGCTGGGCCTTGCCGGTTCCGAGGGTGAAGGGGCGGGCGATGTGGGCGTTGTGGCTGGTGTGCTCGACCAGATGGCGGCACAGATGGAGGCGCTCGAGACCATCTTCCTGCAGTCCGACCAGAACCGCGCCGCGCTGGACGACCGGATCGCGACGCTGGCAGCGTCTGTGGAACGCATATCTCACCGTCTGGCCGGGCAGGACGGGCAGCTGACCGACGCGCTGGCACGTTTCGCCGCGACGCAGGACAGGATGGCCGCCGCGATCGAGGCCGCGACACAAGGCACGAGCGCCGAGCCGGCCGAGGCTTCGGCCGATGCCGAACAACGCATGCGCCTGCGGTCGATCGACGTGCAGCTCTTGCGTATTCTCGAGGAAATCTCGGCTGGCCGGCAGGAGAGCATCGCCGAGATCCGGGCCGATCTGGCCACGCTGACACGCGCCCTTCGTTCCCTTTCCACGGCCGAGCACGCCAGCCCCGCGTCCCCCCGGAGGCCCTAGGTCATGGCGCTGGCCCGCCGGTCCGTTCGCAACATGTCGGGTGCCGTCTGGCCCGGCTTCGTGGACGCTGTCACCTCGCTACTGATGGTGCTGTTCTTCGTGCTGACAATCTTCATGATCGTCCAGTTCGTCCTGCGCGAGACCATCACCGGACAGGAAACCGAACTCGACCGGCTGTCGGGCGAGGTGTCCGGGCTGGCGCGCGCGCTGGGTCTGGAACAGCAGCGCGCGGCGGGGCTGGAGGATCAGGTGGGCGCGTTGACCGCCACGCTGGGTGCCGCGCGGGACGAGGCATCGCGCCAGTCAGCACTGATTGCCAGTTTGCAGGACCGCGTCGCAGGGCAAGAGGCGGAACTGGGCGCGCGCGCGGCGCGCATCACCGCGTTCGAGGCCGAAGTCGCGGCGCTGGTCGTGGCCCGCGACACGGCCCTGGCCACCAGCGAGGACCTGCGCGCCGATCTGGCCGAGCTTGAATCCGCGCGGGCGGCACTTCTGTCCGAACAGGACGCCCTGACGCTGGCCCTGGCCCGTGCGCGCGACGAGATCGATGCCCAGGTAGCCGAGGCCCGGCGTGCCACCGCCGAGGCCGAGGCGCTGGAAGCCGTGCTGGCGGAAGCCCGCGCCGCCGCCGCCGCGCAGGACGCGACGTTGGCCCAGACGCTGGCGGCACTGGACGCGGCCCAGGGACGTGCCGAGGGCCTTGCCGGTGCGCTTGCCGAACGCGAAGCCGCGCTGGACGCCGCCGAAGCCGCGCGTCTGGCCGAGGCGGCGGCCGCCGAAGCCCTTCGGGCGCGTCTGCAAGGGGTAGAGGCGCAGCTTTCCGAAGAAGAACGCCGTCGTCTGGCCGAAGCGGCGGCTGCCGAGGCGCTGCGCGCCCGGCTGGCGGGGGCCGACACCGAACTGACGGCCATGACCCTGGCGCTGGAACAGGCGCGCGCGAGGGCAGAAGAGACGCTGACCCTGCTCGCCGCGGCCGAGGCCGCCCGTGGCACCGCCGAAGCCGAGGCCGCGCGCGCCCTGTCGGACGCCGAACGCCGTGCGGCGCTTCTGGCCACGGCAGAGGCGCGGCTGGCCGAGGAAAGCGCGGTTTCGACCGAGGCGCAGCGGCAGACGGCACTTCTGAATCAACAGGTCGCCGCCCTGCGCACGCAACTGGGCGAGTTGCAGGCCATCGTCGATGACGCGGTCGAACGCGAGGCGGCGCAGTCCGTGCGGATCGAGGCCCTGTCGGGCAACCTGAACGTGGCTCTGGCCCGCGTTGCCGCCGAGGAACGCGCCCGCGCCGAAGCCGAGGCCGCGCGTGCCGAACTGGAACGGGAGAAGGCGCTGCTGCTCGAGGAAGAGCGGCGGCGGCTGGAAGATGAGGCCGCGCAACTTGCGCGGTTCCAGTCCGATTTCTTCGCAGGGCTCAGCCGGGTGCTGGAAGGCCGCGAGGGCGTGCGGGTGGAAGGCGACCGCTTCGTGTTCTCGTCCGAGGTCCTGTTTGCGCCGGCCCAGGTGGACCTGCTGCCCGAAGGCCGGGCACAGATTGCCGGTGTCGTCGAGATCCTGAACGATGTGCGCGACAGTATCCCGCCGGGGATCGACTGGGTGGTGCGGGTGGACGGCCATACCGATGTGGTGCCGCTGACCGGGACCGGGCGCTATCGCAACAACTGGGAACTCAGCCAGGGACGGGCGCTGTCGGTGGTCGAGTTCATGGTAAGGGATCTGGGCTTTCCGCCGCAGCGCCTGGCCGCGACGGGGTTCGGCGAGTACCAGCCCATCGACACGGGCACGAGCCCGGACGCCTTGGCGCGCAACCGCCGGATCGAACTGAAGCTGACCGAACGCTGACCGCCTGCGCCGGTGGCCCCAGCGGCCCATGCGGCGCGCGCTGCGCGCGCACGCCCATCTGCATGCGGCGCAGGCGCCGCATGCGCGTGCCTCCGGCGGGAGGTATTTGGGCAAGGGTGAGAGAGGGGCAGGGGTGCGCGCCGGACCAAGGGGCCCGGCGCGACCCTGTCATTCCGCCGTGAGCAGCGGTGGCTTCTTCGATCCGATGCGGGGCGCCTCGGGCGTCTGGACCTTCAGGTCGATCTTGCCGTCCTTGACGCCCACGCGCACGATGCCGCCCTTCATCAGCTTGCCGAACAGCAGTTCCTCGGCCAGCGGCTTCTTGATGTGCTCCTGGATTACGCGGCCAAGCGGGCGTGCGCCCATCTTGTCGTCATAGCCCTTTTCACCCAGCCATTCCGCCGCCTCGGGCGTCAGCTCGATGGTCACGTTGCGGTCCATCAACTGGGCTTCCAGTTGCAGCACGAACTTCTCCACGACCTGCAGGATGGTTTCCTTGGGCAGCGGCAGGAAGCTGATGACTGCGTCCAGGCGGTTGCGGAATTCCGGCGTGAAGGTCCGTTCG
>CAYYOE010000103.1:0-4800 GCA_964473055.1 uncultured Rhodobacterales bacterium
GCGCAGGTTGCCTGTGCGGTCTGGATGCCCGCGGACACAGGCATCGACCTGGTGGTCTCGCGATCGGTTGCCGGTTACGCCCGCGCGGCGCTTGCGGGTGCCGTGGCATCCGAGACAGTAGCGCCCGTCGCCTGAGGGATGTCCGGCGGGCTCAGCCCAAGCGCCCGCGCCACTTCCCTCAACACCAGAACGACCCGTGGCAGCGAGTCGTCCCCGGCATTGAGCCTGGCGGCAATCGGAATCGGAGGCGGGTCGTCGCCGGGCAAGACACGCAGCAGCCGCCCGGCCGCCAGATCCGCCGCCACCAGCGGCTGCCAGAGCCGCGCGATCCCGGCCCCCGCCAGCGTCGCGGCAAGGATTGCGGCAGTATCGGTCGAGGTCAGGTTGGCCGCCTCGGGGGGCCTGTCCCAGCCGGGATGCAGGATCGCGGGCAGATCGAGGTCGAGGCAAAGGTGGCTTGCGGCTTCGGACCAGGTGGCGGGCAGGCCATGCCTTGCGACATAGGCGGGGGCGGCGACCGCGATTCGGGGAAGCAGGCCAAGGTGCACCGATCCGGGGCTTTCAGCGGAGGGGCCGAAATAAACGTCCAGTTCCGCGCTTGGGTGCCCTGCCTTCGGCAGGGTCTTCTTGCCCGGGGCAGCAGGTTGGGCGCGCGTGGCGATGGTCAAGCCGTGATGGCGCTGGACAAGTGCCCCCAGCGGGGCGCCAAGCGCGGGCAGGAGCGAGGCAGGCGCCACCACCTGCACCCGGCCGACGATCCGGGGTCCAAGACGCACCGCAGCCATCGCATCTTCGACCATGTCCAGCGCCTCGGCGGCGCGCGCGCGGAACGCCACGCCAGCCGGTGTCAGCGCGACCCTGCGGGTGGTCCGTGTCATCAGGGGCTGGCCCAGCCGCGATTCGAGCCGCCCGATCGCCTTCGACAGGGCCGCAGGCGTCAGGTCCATGGCTTCTGCCGCGGCACGAAAGCTCAGCCGCTCGGCGACTTCGAGGAACGCAGGCAGATCGGAAAGAAGATCCTTGGGAACCAAGAGCTCACCCCCATCCATGCAAGCACCGATCAGGAACACGGGCCGCGCCGGTTCGGCAAGTCGCTGATCCGGGGGAATACCGCGTTGGGCGGCATCCTGCGCGCCCGCGGCCGGGATGCGCGGACCGCCGCCGCCCTTTCCCTCGCCGCCGCGGCGGCTATAGTCCGGGCGCGAGCGTTCGTGCCGTTCCGACGGACGGAATGCGATAGTCGACGGCGGAACGATCCGCCATCCGGACAAGGAGTTCACCCATGGCCTTTACCCTTCCCGACCTGCCCTATGCCCACGATGCCCTGGCACCGCTGGGCATGTCGAAAGAAACCCTCGAGTATCACCATGACCTTCACCACAAGGCCTACGTCGACAACGGCAACAAGCTGGTCGCCGGCACCGAGTGGGAAGGCAAGGGCCTCGAGGACATCGTGAAGGGCACCTACCAGCCCGGCGCGGTGGCCCAGAACGGCATTTTCAACAACGCGTCCCAGCACTGGAACCACAACATGTTCTGGGGATGGATGGCGCCGGGCGAAAACAAGGGGATGCCCGGGAACCTTGAGAAGGCGCTGACCGAGGCCTTCGGGTCGGTCGCGGCGTTCAAGGACGCCTTCTCGGCCGCGGGCGCCGGACAGTTCGGGTCGGGCTGGTGCTGGCTGGTCAAGGATGCGGACGGCAGCCTGAAGGTCACCAAGACCGAGAACGGCGTGAACCCGCTGTGCTTCGGGCAGACCGCGCTTCTGGGCTGCGATGTGTGGGAGCACAGCTATTACATCGACTTCCGCAACAAGCGCCCGGCCTATCTGACCAACTTCCTGGACAAGCTGGTGAACTGGGAAGCGGTCGCCGCCGGGCTGTAGGCCCTGCGACCGGGGGGGGCGGCCGTGTCAGAGGGTCTGACTGCGCCGGCCCCATCCGGGGCTGCCGCCCCCGTGCTGCGGCTGTCGGCCGTGGCGCTGGGGCTGGCCGTGGCGGCTGCGGTCCTGCCGCAGGTGCCCGCCTCGGCCGCGGCCCTTCTGTGCGGCGGTCTCGGCCTTGTGCTTGCGCTGCCGGCTGCCGCCGACGCGGCCCTGCGTCGCGGGCACAGCCTGTCGCGATATGCCGAGGGTAGTCTGGCGCGCCGGGTGTTCGCGGGGCCTGCCTTGCGCCTCGGGCTGGCCGTTGCCGTCGGAACCGGGCTTGCGGCGGTTCTGCTGGTCCGCCTGTCGGCGGGCGGGGCAGGTGTCTGGGCGATTGCCGCGCTTGCCGCGCTGGCGTCTGCGCTGGTCCTCCGGCTTGGCGTCGGTCCAGCCCGCACGGTCTGGGCGGGGGCGCATGCCAGGGCGGGGGCGCGCTGGCTGGCGCAATGGGCCGGGGCCGTGGCGGCGGTGCTGGGCGCGGTCCTCGTGGGACGGTCGGGCGCGCTGCCCGATCCGTCGCACGTTCCGGCCACCGTCGCCGCGTTGACCGACGAAATCTACGCGTTGCACCGACTCTGGGCCGGGGCCGAGGCGTGGTTGCTTGGGCAGGCCGTCGCGCTGTCGGTGATCCCGGCATGGGCGGCGGTGGCGCTGGTGTTGCTGGGCAATGCCGCCATCGGTTGGGCCGTTGCCCGGCTGACCGTGGCGGCGTTGATGTCGCCCGCCGACCTGCGCCGCGCCTTCGCCGCCGCCTCGGATTCCCCTGTTCCTCCTCCTCCATCGGTTGCCGGGGTTTCGGTGGCCGCCGCCGTCGTGGCCGTCGCGGTGGCTGCAGGTGCCTGGGCCGAGGCGCGACTGGTCCCCCTGCCGCCCGAGGCGCGCCCGGTCGCACGGGTGCAACTGGCGGCCGACCGGATCGGGGAGGCGTTCTATCGCCCCGGAACGGCCGCAGCCATCATGGCGGCGCGGGACGACCTGGCGCGCACGGATGCCGATCTGGCCGCGCGCCTGCGGATCGCGACGGACGAAGGCTTTGATCGGGTGGTGGCGAATGTCGACCCGTTCCTTGACGGCTACTACAGCCTGTGGGGCGAATATGCCCGGATGATCGACTGGAGCTTCGGGCGACTGGAGGAACGGTTGTCGGAACGCCTGGCAGAGGCCCTGGCCGAAGGTGCGCCCTTTGCGGAACTGGAGGCGCTGCGAGCCGAGGTCGAGGCCCTGCGCGACGCCACCCTACAGGTCTCGGACGAACCGCAAGCGTTGGCCGGCGCGCGCCTTCCGGCAATGAACCCGGGCGAGGTGCGGGTCGGTGCCGCGCTGGCTGTGCTTCCGGCCCCGCCGGACCTGCGGACCACGGGCCTGACCACCACCTTCGAGGTCCGCGCCGGGGTCAGCCTTGCGGCCGGTGCTGTCGGTGCGGTGGTGGCGGGGCAGGTGGTCAGGCGCCTTGCGGCCCGCGGAGCCATCAGCATGGCGGCGCGCGCGGTGCCGCTGATCGGGCTGGCCGTCGCTCTGGGTGTGGACTGGGCTGCGGTGGAACTGGAAGAAGCGATGCACCGCGATGCCTTCCGCGCCGACATCGTGGCCGCGATCGAAGAACAGCGGCGGACGGCGTTGGCCGTTTTTGACTGAGTCTGCAGCCTTCAGCCCCGCGCAAAGGCCGTGGACAAGGCGTTCAGGGCCGCGTCGGCATCGTCGACCGGAATGAGGAACCCGGCCAGACTGGCGTCGGCGAGGCCCTGCGCGATGACCCGGTCCACCAGGTCGAGAAGCGGGTTCCAGTAACCTGCTGTGTTCACGACCACGATCGGCTTGCCATGCAGGCCCAACTGCCGCCAGGTCAGGACCTCGAAGAACTCGTCCAGCGTGCCTGCGCCACCGGGCAGGACCACGAACGCATCCGAGTTCATCGCCATCACCTTCTTACGCTCGTGCATCGTCTCGGTGACGATCAGGGGGCCGTTGTCACCCAGGCTGCGTTCCCGCGGGATCAGATGGGTCGGGATGACGCCAAGGCTCGTCCCGCCCGCAGACTTCGCGGCAGCGGCGACGGCACCCATCAACCCTGCGTCCCCCGCGCCGAACACCAGTCGCCAACCGGCCCGGGCAATGCCGTGCCCCAGCCGGGTCGCCTCGTCCAGATATGCAGGGTCGGCGCCCGCCCGTGCCCCGCAGAAGACGCAAACTGACCGCGGGGATTGTGCCCGCGCAACACCGGCGTCGCGCCCTGAAAATACTGGATCGGTCAAGTGCTTGTCCGTGCCATGGGTTTTGACCCCCGATAGCGGCATTGCTATGGTCGCTCAAGCCCGCGGGGCGCCATTGGGGATGGCGCGGCACGGGCCGCACGCCGCGCTGTTGCGTCGGCACGGGGGGGATGGGCCGGATGGCCGATGAGACGGGCAGCGAACAGGGCGGCAAGGTCCTGATCTATCTGGCATTGTTCCTGTCGCTTGCGGCGGGCAGCGGCCTTGCGTGGTGGCAGTTGTCCGAGCGCGCACCCGAGGTCGCATCCGACACGGCATTGGCCACCCAGGCGGCGGACCCGCGACCGGCGCCCGCGCAACCCGAAGCACCGGTTCCGGCTGCACCGACTTCGGACGGTGCAGCGACGCCGGAACTGACGTCTGACGCGCCGGTCGCCGACGAACCCGCAACCGACGGGCCCGCGACCGATCCGATTGCGGATGCGGTCCAGCCAGAGCCTGAAGCGGATCCGGTGATGGCCGCGGCACCGCAATCAGAGGCCGCTCCGGAGGTTGCCAGCCAACCCGACGAGAGTGAACCGCCCCCCGAACCGGCGACTGAACCGGATGGTACGCGATCGCCCGACCCGCAAGAGCCCGATCCGCCAGCGCCGGAACCGCCAGCGC
>CAYYOE010000103.1:4900-9729 GCA_964473055.1 uncultured Rhodobacterales bacterium
CAGGTGCCCGACGAGCAGGTGGCTGCGGCAGAGCCGCCCCCCGCGGACACCCCTGCCACCGAAGCGACCGAAGGCGCGTTCGGCGAGGCCCGGCCTGGGCCAGTGCCTGACGCGACCGCTGGCGATGAGGTCGCCGCAATTGCCCCCGACGCAGACGCAGGGACGGACCGGCCTTCGGAACCGGACGCGGCCGCCGGGGCCGCGGCGCCCGTGGAAGAACACGCGATGGACGATCCCGTTGCCGCGCCTGCCTCCCCGTCAGCGCCGGCACTGATGCTTGCCACGCCCGAAGGCGTGACAGTCGTGCAACCGGCCGGTCCTGCCCCTGGTGCCCAGCTTGCCCTTGATGCCATCGCCTATGCGCCGTCCGGGTCGGTCGATCTGGACGGACGCGCAAGCGCGGGTGCGCTGGTGCGTCTGTATGTCGACAACACCCTTGCTGCCGAGGTGCGGGCCGACGACAACGGGCGCTGGCGTGCGGATTTCGGGGCGGTGAACCCGGGGCTGTATCGGCTGCGGCTGGACGAGATCGGCGAAGGCGGGCGCGTGACGCGGCGCATCGAACTGCCGTTCCTGCGCGAAAGCCCCGAGGCGCTGGCAGCGGCATCCGCCGCCATTCCGGCGCTATCGCCTCCACCCGTGCCCGCCCCTGCACCCGCAGTTCCGGGCACGCCTTCTCCGGCGCCGGTCGTGGGCGGACCCCAGGCTACTGCGCTGGCCCCTGCCGATGCCCCACCGGCACCGCCGGCACCGCCCGCATCCTCTGATGCTGGCGCCGCTGCATCCGCTCTTGCGGCGGCGGATCCCGCGCAGCCACCCGTGCGCGTCGGTGTCGTGACGGTCCAGCCGGGCAATACCCTTTGGGGGATCGCGTCGCAGCAGTATGGCGCAGGGATCCTCTATGTCCGCGTGTTCGAAGCCAACCGGGACCGCATCCGCAATCCTGACCTGATCTACCCCGGTCAGGTCTTCGCCCTCCCGGACTAGGACGGCGGGACGACCGGCCCGCCGACGGCCGTGCGGCCCGCCCTTGGCATTGCCTGCCCCCGGTGATTAGTTGCGGCCGGTTCCGGGCACGGCCATGCAGCAATGTCCCCGGGGAGGGGCCCAGCCAATGCGACAAACCACCGTAACCGACGCCGCAGTGGCCCCCGACCAGCGCCGGTCGGGATGGCGCACGGTGCGTCGCGTCGCGCCCTACCTTTGGCCCGCCGATGCGCCCTGGGTGCGCAACCGCGTTGTCCTGGCGCTGGCGGTGCTGCTGCTGGCCAAGGTCGTCGCGGTCGGTACTCCGCTGTTCTACGCCGCCGCCGTCGACGCCCTGGGGGGCACGAACCCCACGCCCGCCTGGACGCTGGGCGCGGGCGCGGTCGGGTTGACGGTGGCCTATGGTCTGGCGCGGATCACGGGCGTGGGGTTCCAGCAGTTGCGCGACCTGGTGTTCAACCGCGTGGGCCAGCGCGCCCTGCGGATGATCGCGCTGGAGACGTTCCGCCACATCCATGCGCTGTCGATGCGCTATCACATCACCCGCAAGACCGGCGGCCTGTCGCGGATCATCGAGCGGGGGGTCAAGGGCGTCGACTTCCTGCTGCGGTTCCTGTTGTTCTCGATCGGACCGCTGGTGCTGGAACTTGTGCTGATCGGGGCGGTCCTGTGGGCGCTGTTCGATGTGCGCTACCTGCTGGTGGTGGCCGTCACCATTGCGGGCTACGTCTGGTTCACCTTCGCAGTCACCGAATGGCGCGTGAAGATCCGCAAGGTGATGAACGACCAGGACACCGACGCCAACCAGAAGGCGATCGACAGCCTGCTGAACTTCGAGACGGTGAAGTATTTCAATGCCGAGGACCGCGAGGCCATGCGCTACGACGGCGCGATGGAAAAGTATGTTGCGGCGGCGTTGAAGACCAATACCTCGCTTGCCTTCCTCAACTTCGGCCAGGCGGTGATCATCACCGCCGGGCTGGTGGCGGTGATGGTCATGGCGGCGGTCGGCGTCAGCCGAGGGCAGCTGTCGGTGGGCGATTTCGTCATGGTCAATGCCTACATGATCCAGATCACCATGCCTCTGAACTTCCTCGGCACGGTCTACCGCGAAATCCGGCAGGCGCTGGTGGACATGGGCGAGATGTTCGACCTTCTGGAACAACCCGCCGAGGTGAAGGACCGACCCGGGGCAGCGCCGCTGGCCGTGGCGGGCGGCCTGATCGAATTCGACCGGGTCGAGTTCGGCTATGACACCGCGCGCCCGATCCTGAAGGGCGTCAGCCTGGCCGTGCCCGCGGGGCAGACGGTGGCCATCGTCGGGCCCTCGGGGTCTGGCAAGTCCACCATCGGGCGGCTCTTGTTCCGGTTCTACGACGTGACCGGCGGGGCGATCCGGATCGACGGGCAGGATCTGCGCGAGGTCACGCAATCCAGCCTGCACGCGGCCATCGGCGTGGTTCCGCAGGACACGGTGCTGTTCAACGACACGGTGCGCTACAACATCGCCTATGGCCGCGACGGGGCGAGCCAGGACGAGATCGAGGCCGCAGCCCGGTCCGCGCGCATCCACGACTTCATCGTCTCGCTGCCGCAGGGTTATGACACCATGGTGGGCGAGCGGGGGCTGAAGCTGTCGGGCGGCGAGAAGCAGCGCGTGGGCATCGCCCGCACGCTACTGAAGGACCCGCCGATCCTGCTTCTGGACGAGGCGACCAGCGCGCTGGACACCGAAACCGAGCGCGACATCCAGGCAAGCCTGCGGGGGCTGGGGCAGGGCCGCACGGTGATCGCCATCGCGCATCGGCTGTCCACCATCGCGGATGCCGACCGGATCGTGGTGCTGGAGGAGGGCCGGATCGTCGAGGAGGGACGGCACGAGGATCTTCTGGCGCGCGAGGGCCGCTATGCCCAACTCTGGCGGATGCAGGAAGCCGAAGGCGACGAACCGGACCTCGCGGCAGAGTAAGTGTCGGCAGCGGGGCGGGGGGCGCTGCCCCCCGGGCGCCTGCGGCACCTCCCCCCGGGATACTTGGACCATATCGAAGCGGCCTTCCGGTTTGAGCGCGGGATTCGCGCGGGACTGCGGGGATTCCGCAAGGGGCGTCGTCGGCAGGGGGGGCCGACCTTCGTGTCGCTTGGCAATCCGCGTCGGATTGGTCTAGGAAGCCCGCGACCCGCACGCGAGGAACCGCCGTGAGCAACAGTGACAGCTTCATCGACGAGGTGACCGAGGAGGTCCGGCGCGACCGTCTGTACGCGGCCTTCCGGCGCTATGGATGGATCGCGGTCCTGGTCGTGCTGCTGATCGTCGGAGGGGCCGCCTGGAACGAATGGCGCAAGGCCGAGGCGCGGTCATCGGCACAGGCAATGGGCGACCGGATCCTTGCCGCGCTGGATCAGACGGACCCGATCGCGCGGGCGGCAGCGCTGGCCGAGGTGCCTGCCAGCGGCGATGCTGCGGCGCTGGTCGGCCTGTTGGGGGCGTCAGCGCAGCGCGACGGGGGCGACACCGCCGCCGCCGCGATCCGGCTTGCGGCCCTGGAGGCCGACCCGGCCATAGGCCAGATCTATCGTCAGGTCGCCACGTTGAAGCGGGTGATGATGGAAGGGGCCAATGGCACGCCGCCGGCGGACCGGATCGCGGCGCTGACGCCGCTGACCGCGCCGGGGGCACCTTTCCGGATGCTGGCGGAAGAGCAGATTGCGCTGGCCGAAGCCGAAGCCGGTGACACCGGTGCTGCAATCCTGCGGCTGCGCGCGCTTCTGGCCGAGGACGGGGTCAGCCCGGGCTTGCGCGCGCGCGCCTCGCAGACGATTGTGGCGCTGGGGGGCGACCTCGACGAGAACTGACGGCAGCGGCAGCGCAGGACCGTCCGGCCGCGTGGCAGGGCCACGAGGTTGCCGAAGAAGGACAGCGGGGGCAGGGCAGTGACAACGGCAAGAGCGGTGACATTCGGCCTGGTGGCCACCCTGCTGGCGGGCGCGTGCGGCCAGCGCGAGATCATCCTTCCGGGCGAGCGGTTCGATACCCGCGTGCCGCTGGCGGCCAGCCTGCCGGACGCGGATGGCACGCCCGCCGTGCCGCCGCCGGCCCCGGAAAACCGGGCCGAGCCCATTGCCCTGCCTGCCCAGCAAGTGGTGGGCGACTGGACGCATCGCGGCGGCGGCACCGACCACCGCGCGCCCCACGCCACGCTGTCGTCCGCGCCCGCGCTCGCGTTCACGGCCAACATCGGGCAGGGCGATGCCCGGCGGTTCCGCATCGCGACGGCGCCGGTGATCTCGGGCGGCGCGGTGTTCACCATGGACAGCCGCGCGCGGGTGCAGGCCACCTCGGTCGGCGGTGGCGTGCTGTGGTCGGCCGACCTGACGCCACCCGGATCGCGGGATGCCGAAGCGGGCGGTGGGCTGGCCGTGGGCGGCGGGCGCGTGATGGCCAGCACCGCCTATGGCGAACTGGTGGCGCTCGACCAGTCCTCCGGGGTGGTGGTCTGGCGGCAGCGGCTGGACACGGCGGCCACCGGGGCGCCGACCGTGCGGGATGGCGCCGTCTATGTCTCGGGCCGCGACAACCGGGCCTGGGCGGTGGATGCCGCGAACGGGCGGGTGCTGTGGACCGTGCAGGGCACCGCGTCGCCGTCCGGCGTGACCGGGCCCGCGGGCCCGATGCTGGGCCCCGATCTGATCGTGTTCCCGTCCTCGGCCGGGCAACTGGTCGGCGTGCGGCCGGACGGCACACGGATCTGGCAGACGGGTGTGCCGGGGCAGCGGCTGGGCCGGGCCTTTGCCCGGATAACCGATATTTCGGGCGACCCCGTTCTGGTGGATGGCGTGATCTA
>CAYYOE010000104.1:0-9543 GCA_964473055.1 uncultured Rhodobacterales bacterium
GGCACCTGATGGCGCCGCCCTATGTGGTGAAGCCGGTGAACGAGGGGTCGTCGGTCGGCATCCATATCGTGCCCGAAGGTGCGAACCGACCGCCCGCGCTGCCGGACACGATGCCGGCGATGGTGATGGTCGAAGCCTATGTGCCGGGGCGCGAGTTGACGACCACGGTGATGGGCGACCGGGCGCTGACGGTGACGGACATCATCACCGACGGCTGGTACGACTATCACGCGAAATATGCGCCGGGCGGGTCGCGGCACGTTGTTCCGGCCGAGATTCCGGCCGAGGTGTTCGATGCCTGCATGGCGCATGCGCTGACCGCGCATCGCGCGCTGGGGTGCCGGGGCGTCAGCCGGACCGATTTCCGCTGGGACGAGGCGCGCGGTCTGGCCGGGCTGGTCCTGCTCGAGACCAACACCCAGCCGGGGATGACGCCCACGTCGCTGTCGCCGGAACAGGCGGCGCTGGAGGGGATATCCTTCGGGGCCTTCTGCCGCTGGATGGTGGAGGATGCCAGTTGCGACCGATAATCTTCCGCCGCCCGAAATCCGCCGATCCCGCGCCGTCGCGGCTGGCCTACCGGATGCACCGGATGTGGCTGACACCCCTGGTGCGGGCCGCGGTGCGGGTGGGGTTGCCGGCCTTTGTCGTGGTGCTGGCGGCAGGGGTCTGGTTCAACAACCCAGACAACCGCGACCGGCTGGAACGGGTGTCGGCCGATCTGCGGCAGTCGATCGAGGAACGCCCCGAGTTTGCCGTGCGGATCATGGCGATCGACGGGGCAAGCCCGGTGGTGGCCGAGGCGATCCGCGAGATCGCCCCGGTGCGGCTGCCGGCCTCGTCCTTCGACATCGACCTTGATGCGCTGCATGCCGCGGTCGCCGGGCTCGATGCGGTCGAGCGGGTGGACGTGCGCGTGCGAAGCGGCGGCATCCTTCAGGTGGACGTGACCGAGCGCATCCCGGCGGTGGTGTGGCGCGGGCCGGGGGGGCTCGATCTGCTGGATACCGGGGGGAACCGCGTGGCGGCACTGGCGTCCCGGTCGGCACGGCCGGACCTGCCGCTGATCGCGGGCGAGGGCGCGAGCCTGGCCGTCCCCGAAGCGCTGGCCCTGATCGCGGCAGCCGACCCCGTGGCCCACCGACTGCGCGGGCTGGTCCGCGTGGGCGAGCGGCGCTGGGATGTGATCCTGGCCGACGATGCCCGCGGCGACCAGACCGTGCTTTTGCCCGAGAAAGGCGCGGTCACCGCGCTGGAACTGGTGCTGGCGCTGGACAGCTCGCAGGACCTGTTCGCGCGTGATCTTGCCAGCATCGACGTGCGCAACATTCACCGCCCGACCCTGCGGCTGCGCGACGCCGCGGTCGAGGAACTTGCCCGGATCCGCAGCCTCGAATGGGGGCCACCCACCCGATGAAAGACCTGTACCAGTCGCAACGTGCCATGCGGGCCATGCGCCGCGCCGCCCTGCAGCGCGGGGTGATCGCCGTGCTCGACGTGGGCACCACCAAGATCGCCTGCCTGATCTTGCGCTTCGATGGCCCCGACCGCCTTCCCGAAAACGACGGGGTCGGCGCCATGGCCGGGCACACGTCGTTCAGGGTGATCGGGGCGGCGACCACCCGGTCGCGCGGCGTGCGGTTCGGCGAGATCGACGCCATGATCGAGACGGAACGCGCGATCCGCACCGCACTGCGCGCCGCGCAGACCATGGCTGGCGTCCGGGTGGACCATGCCATTGCCTGCTTCTCGGGGGCGCAGCCGCGCAGCTATGGCCTTGCCGGCGAGGTGGACCTGCACGACAGCGCCGTAACCGAACCCGACATCGCGCGCGCGCTGGCGGCCTGCGACATGCCCGACCTGGGCGAAGGCCGCGAGGTGCTGCACGCCCATCCGGTCAACTTCGTGCTCGACCATCGATCCGGCCTGGGCGATCCGCGCGGGCAGGTCGGCAACAAGCTGTCCTGCGACATGCATCTTCTGACGGTGGATCGTGGTCCGGTCGAACACCTTCTGCATGCGATCCACCGCTGCGACCTTGAACTGGCCGGGCTTGTCTCGTCGGCCTACGCGGCCGGCATTGCCGCCCTGGTCGAGGACGAACAGGAACTGGGTGCCGCCTGCATCGACATGGGCGGCGGGTCCACGGGGGTGTCGGTCTTCGTGCGCAAGCACCTGATCTATGCCGATGCGGTGCGGCTTGGCAGCGATCACGTCACGCTGGACATCGCCAAGGGCCTGTCGATCCCGACCCATGTGGCCGAGCGGATCAAGACCCTGCATGGCGGGGTGCACGCGACAGGAATGGACGACCGCGAGATGATCGAGATCGGCGGCGACAGCGGCGACTGGGAAAAGGACCGCCGCACCGTCAGCCGGTCGGAACTGATCGGGATCATCCGGCCCCGCATCGAGGAAATCCTCGAGGAGGTGCGCGCGCGCCTGGATGCGGCCGGCTGGGACAGCCTGCCCAGCCAGCAGATCGTCCTGACCGGCGGCGGCAGCCTGATCCCGGGGCTGGACATGCTGGCACCCAAGATCCTGGGCCAGCGGGTGCGGCTGGGGCGCCCGATCCGGGTGCAGGGCCTGCCGCAAGCGGCCACCGGGGCGGCGTTCTCGGCCATCGTGGGTCTGTCGCTGCAGGCGGCCAACCCGCAGGACGAATGGTGGGATTTCGAGATTCCGGCCGAGCGCTATCCCGCTCGGTCGATGCGGCGCGCGATGCGCTGGCTGAAGGAAAACTGGTAGCGCCACGCAGCGCTTCGCACGGAAGGCAAGGCCCTCGGCATCGAGCGATGCATGAGGTATGGTAGGTATCCCCTTGACTTCCGCGATATCTTGCGTGCTTGCGCCGATGCGGCGAAGAACACGCGGAAATACGCCATATTTTGTGGTTTTCCTGTGTTTTTCGGGTGACGCGGCGGTGGCAAACCGTTACATTCGCGCAAAGTCGTATCCGTCCGGACGGCATTTCGCGGGGGCGCCGCCGGACCAAAGAACCAGCAGGCGGACAGATCATGACACTGAACCTCAGAATGCCCGAGCGCGACGACCTGAAGCCGAGGATCACCGTATTCGGGGTTGGCGGCGCCGGGGGCAACGCGGTCAACAACATGATCGAGAAGCGCCTGGAGGGGGTGGAGTTCGTCGTGGCGAACACCGATGCGCAGGCGCTGACCCAGTCCGACGCGCCGCATCGGATCCAGCTCGGCGTGCAGGTGACGCAGGGCCTCGGCGCCGGGGCGAAGCCGTCGATCGGCGCCGCCGCTGCCGAAGAGACCATCGAGGAAATCGTCGCCCAGCTTCAGGGTGCGCACATGTGTTTCATCACCGCTGGCATGGGCGGCGGCACAGGCACCGGGGCGGCCCCGATCATCGCGCAGGCGGCCCGGGAACTGGGCGTGCTGACAGTCGGTGTCGTGACCAAGCCTTTCCACTTCGAAGGCGCCAAGCGGATGCGCCAGGCTGAAGAAGGCGTCGACGCGCTGCAGCGGATGGTCGACACGCTGATCATCATCCCGAACCAGAACCTGTTCCGGCTGGCGTCCGAAAAGACGACCTTCACGGAAGCCTTCAGCATGGCCGATGACGTGCTGTACCAAGGCGTCAAGGGCGTGACCGACCTGATGGTTCGTCCTGGCTTGATCAACCTCGACTTCGCCGACGTGCGTGCGGTGATGGACGAGATGGGCAAGGCCATGATGGGCACGGGCGAGGCCGATGGCGAAGAGCGCGCGGTTCAGGCTGCCGAAAAGGCGATTGCCAACCCGCTGCTCGACGAAATCAGCCTGCGCGGCGCCAAGGGTGTGCTGATCAACATCACCGGCGGCTACGACCTGACCCTGTTCGAACTCGACGAGGCCGCGAACCGCATCCGCGAGGAAGTGGACCCTGACGCCAACATCATCGTCGGCTCGACGCTGGACACCGAGATGTCGGGCAAGATGCGTGTCAGCGTCGTCGCCACGGGCATCGATGCGGCCGAGTCGCGCGCCGAGGTGCCGCAGCCGATGCGTCGGCGTGTGGAATCCGCGCCCCAGCAGGCCATGCCGGCGGCACGGGCCGCCGTGACCCCCGCGCCCGCTGCCGCCCCCGTGCAGCATGCCGACCCGGAACCCGTGGCTGCGACGGCCTACCGCCAGCCCGCGCCCGAGAAGGCGGCGCCGACGCTGTTCGACGAGGACGATCACCTACCGCCCCCGGTCTATCGGTCGCAGCAGGCCGTCCGGGAAGAACAGGCGCTTGAAGCGCACGACTATGGCGACGACGAGCCGGCCCATGCGCCACGCGAAGACCAAACCTACGCCGCTGCCCGAGAGCAGTCTCCTGCGGCCCGGCCCGCACCGGGAACGCCCTCGCCCGAGGCACTGGCCCGGCTGCGCGCCGCAGTCGGACGGGCATCGGGGGGCGGGGCCGATACCCGCAGCTATCCGGGCACCCCGGCACAGTCGGAACCCACCTCAGACAAGGCGCGCTTCGGCGGCCTGAATTCGCTGATCAACCGGATGACGGGACACGCCGCAGAGCCGTCGCCGCAGCCATCCCCGCGGGTTGCGCCGGCACTGCGCCAGCCCCCTGCGCCGCGCGAAGCCCCCCGCGTCGAGCGTGCAGAAGGCGCTGCGCCGGATCAGGAACGGATCGAGATTCCCGCATTCCTGCGCCGTCAGGCCAACTAGGCGTTAACATTCTTGTGGGTTGCGGGCCGGGCTTACCCCCGGCCCTTTTCTTGAATAACAATGACTTGCGGGGCAGAGCAAATGTGTTCGGCCAAATTGCGCCCATTCACCGGGCCGGTGTTTCACATGGTTGCAAGAAGTGAGTTGAGCACTTTTACCCCGCCGCATAGGCACTCTGGGGTAAAGCCCGTCGCAAGGGCAGGGCAGTTGATGGACGGCAACGGTGCAGACCAGCGTCAAATCTCCCGTGAATTTCCTGGGCATCGGCCTGCACAGCGGGGCACCGGTGCGTCTGACGATTCACCCTGCGCCGGCTGAAACCGGGATCTGGTTCCGTCGCATCGATATCCACGACCGCGATGCCATGGTCGCCGCAAACTGGGACGCGGTTCTGCCCGCGTCGCTGTGCACCCGGATCGGCAACGCCGCGGGCGTGACGGTGTCCACCATCGAGCATCTGATGGCGGCCCTGGCGGGCTGCGGCGTGACCAACGCTCTGATCCACCTGGATGCGCCCGAAGTCCCGATCCTCGACGGCAGCGCCGCGCCCTTCGTCACGGCGATCATGACGGTGGGCCTCCGTCGCCAGGACGCGCCGCTGCGCGCGCTGCGCGTCCTCGAGACGGTCGAAGTTTCCGATGGCCCGGCACTGGCGCGGCTGACGCCTGCCACGATGCCCGAGATCGCCTTCCACATCGACTTTCCCGACGCCGTCATCGGCCGCCAGAACCTGACCCTCGCGATGGCAAACGGTGCCTTCGTGCGCGAACTCAGCGACTGCCGCACCTTCTGTCGGCAGGAGGACGTCGATGCCATGCGCGCCCGCGGTCAGGCGCTGGGGGGCACCCTGTCCAATGCCGTGGTGGTGGATGGCGACCGGGTGCTTACGCCGGGCGGCCTGCGCCGCAGGGACGAGATGGTGCGCCACAAGATGCTGGATGCCATGGGCGACCTCGCGCTGGCCGGCCTACCGATCCTCGGGCGCTACACTGGTGTCCGGGCAGGCCACAACCTGACCAACCGTCTGTTGCGCGAACTGTTCGCGCGGCCCGAGGCCTATGACGTGGTTTCCGTCGCCCCCGAGCTGGCCCGGCGGTTGCCGGGCGCAGGCCTGACCCGCGCCGACCTTCCCGCAGTCGCGGCCTGAACTCCACGATAGATCGGCGCCGTGCGCCTTCGGTTCCGATAACCGTTTTCACCGGAATTGCCGCGTGCTAGACGATCCGGGGACAGGTGGGGGCGCGCGCCCCGGAAGACAAAGGCGAGGGTTGCTGGTGGCAGGTGGGACTGGATCGGGCTGGCGGGCTTGGGTGGCCCTGCCGATTCTTCTGGTCGCGCTGGCGGCCTGCAGCGGCCGCGAGGCGCAGGTCCCGCTGGAGTCGCTGGAGCCCGAAGAGATCTATCGCCGCGCCGAGTTCCAGCTGGAAACCGGCAACCGCCGCGAGGCCGCCCGCGCCGCCAACCTGTTCGGCGAGGTCGAGCGTCTGTATCCCTATTCCGACTGGGCCAAGCGCGCGCTGATCATGCAGGCCTTCGCCTATCACAAGAACCGCGACTACGAGGCCACGCGCCAGGCCGCACAGCGGTTCATCGACTTCTATCCCGGCGACGAGGACGCGGCCTATGCCCGCTACCTGTTGGCCCTATCCTACTACGACCAGATCGACGACGTTGGCCGCGACCAGGGTCTGACCTTCCAGGCGTTGCAGGCCCTGCGCGAGGTGATCGAACGTCACCCGGAAACCGAATACGCCCGCTCGTCGGTGCTGAAGTTCGACCTGGCCTTCGACCATCTGGCGGCCAAGGAAATGGAGATCGGGCGCTATTACCTCAAGCGTGGGAACCACGCGGCAGCCGTCAATCGCTTCCGCGTGGTGGTGGAGAACTTCCAGACCACGACCCAGACGCCCGAGGCGCTGTATCGGCTGGTCGAGGCCTATCTGTCGCTCGGCCTGCGCGACGATGCGCAGACCGCGGGCGCGATCCTGGGCTACAACTTCCAGTCGACCGTCTGGTATCAGGACGCCTTCACCCTGCTGACCGGTCAGGGGCTGACCCTGGAGCCCGCGGGCGGAAGCTGGTTGCGGGCGGTCTATCGCCAGACGATCCGCGGCGAGTGGTTGTGACCCACGGCGGGGCCATCCCCGCCCAACCGCGTGAGGGGCGATGCTGCGCGGGCTGGACATCCGGGACCTTCTGCTGATCGACCGCCTGTCGGTCGAATTCCGGCCGGGCCTCAACGTCCTGACCGGCGAGACCGGGGCGGGCAAGTCGATCCTTCTCGACGCGCTGGGCTTCGTGCTGGGCTGGCGCGGGCGCGCCGATCTGGTGCGCGCCGGGGCCGACCAGGGCGAAGTGACGGCAGTGTTCGACCTTGCGCCCGACCATCCCGCGCGGGCCGTGTTGGCCGAGGCCGGGCTGCCCGCCGATGACGATCTGTTCCTGCGCCGCACCAACACCGCCGACGGGCGCAAGACCGCCTGGGTCAACGACCGCCGCACCACGGGCGAGGTGCTGCGCGCGCTGTCCGACACGCTGGTGGAACTGCATGGCCAGCACGACGACCGTGGCCTGCTGAACCCGCGCGGCCACCGCGCGATGCTGGATGCCTTCGCCGGGCACGACGATGCGCTGTCTGCTACCCGAGCCGCCTGGGCAACGCTGTCCGCGGCGCAGGCCGATCTCGACGCCGCCCGTGCCGCCCTGGTCGAGGCCGCCCGCGAAGAGGATTTTCTGCGCCATGCCGTGGCGGAACTGGACCGGCTGGCCCCGGACCCCGGCGAGGACGCCGCGCTCGATGCCCGTCGCCGCCTGATGCAGGGCGCGGCGCGCGTCGGTGAGGATATCACCCGCGCCGCGCAGGCGCTGGGGGCCGACGGGGCCGAGGGGCGCATGGCCGATGCCCTGCGCTGGCTGGAAGGTTCCGCCGCGCGGGCGGGCGAGGCGATCGAGGGGCGGCTGGACGCGCCGGTGGAGGCGCTGGGCCGGGCGCTTGCCGAGTTGTCCGAGGCGCAGGCCGGGGTCGAGGCGGCGCTGGACGCGCTGTCCTTCGATCCGGGCGAGCTTGAGCGGATCGAGGAACGCCTGTTCGCCATTCGCGCCGCCGCCCGCAAGCACGGCGTCGCCCCCGACGATCTGGGCGCCCATGCCGAGTCCCTGCGCACGCGGCTGGCGGCGCTGGATGCGGGCGAGGCTGGGACGCAGCGGCTGGCCCGTGCCGTCGAGGCCGCGCGCGTCGCCTATGACGCCGCCACCGCCGACCTGTCGGCACGGCGCCGGGCCGCCGCCGCCGACCTGGACGCCGCCATGGCACAGGAACTGCCGCCGCTGAAGCTGGACCGCGCCCGGTTCGTGACCGAGGTGGACCCGGCCGACCCGGGACCGGACGGCACCGACCGGGTCGCCTTTACCGTCACCACGAACCCAGGTGTGGCGCCCGGCCCGCTCGACCGGATCGCGTCCGGGGGCGAGTTGTCGCGGTTCCTGCTGGCGCTGAAGGTCTGCCTGACGCGCCGCGCCTCTGGACTGACGCTGATCTTCGACGAGATCGACCGCGGCGTGGGCGGCGCGACCGCCGATGCCGTGGGCCGACGGCTGGCGGCGCTGGCCGAGGGGGCGCAGGTGCTTGCCGTGACCCACTCGCCGCAGGTGGCGGCGCGGGCGGCGCATCACTGGCGGGTGGAAAAGCATGTGGTGGGGGGCACAACCCTGTCCACGGTCGTGCCGATGACCGGCGATGACCGGACCGACGAGATCGCGCGCATGCTGGCCGGCGACACGATCACCCCCGAGGCACGGGCCGCGGCGCGCACACTGATCGCGGGGTAGGGGGCGGCCCTGCGTGCATGTCCGGAACAGCACACCCCGCCCGGAACAGCCACGAAGTGGCCCGGGCAGCGGATGGCCGCCCCACCGGCCAGCCGCTTTGGTGACACCTGCGCGCGTTCAACCGTCGCGATGACCTGACGGGATAAAGCGCAGACCACCGGCGTTTCGGCGGCTGACCGCGGCCATCCGATGCCCTCGGTCAGTCGCCCTGCAGTGGAAGCACTGATGGCTACTCGACGCGTGGGCCGCTACATCAACTCCTCGACCGTCACCCGGTCGGGATAGAAGGCCAGATACCCCGCGATCCGCTCCATGCCCGGTTTGGGGGCCTCGTAGGACCAGACCGCATCCTTCAGCAGGCTGCTTTTCGTCTGGATCGAGAAATAGCTGGCCTCGCCCTTCCAGGGGCAGGTCGTTTTCCGGTCCGACGGGTCCAGCAACGCCATCGCAATGTCCGCCCGCGGGAAGTAGTGAACCGGGGGATAGCTGCCCTCGGTCAGTTCCAGGACCCGCTCGCTTTCGCCGATGATGGCGCCGCCTGCGCGGACAACGAAGGTGCCGGTCAGTTCCCTGACCCTGATGTGGTCGGCCATGCGCTGTCCCTCTTGATTTCTTGATCAGTTCTAGCGGGTGCAGCGCCGTGCGCCAGTCCCCGCGCCGCATGGCGGCCCGTCTGTTCAGATCGGCGCGCAGGCCGCGGTCAGCCAGGCGCGCGCCGTTTCGCCCACGCGGGGGGCGACGCGGGCTAGCACCTCGGCATGGTAGGCGTCCAGCCAGTCCCGATCTTCCGGCGGCAGCAGGGCGGCGTCGATCAGGCGGCGGTCGATGGGCACCCAGGTCAGCGTCTCGAATCCGTGGAAGCGGCGGCCCGGATCGCCGCCCGGTATCGCGGCGGCCTCGGTCACGACGATCAGGTTCTCGATCCGGATGCCGTAATCCCCCTCGCGGTAATGGCCGGGCTCGTTCGACAGGATCATGCCCGCCTCCAGCACCACGTCCGAGATGCGGGAAATCCGCTGCGGGCCTTCGTGGACCGACA
>CAYYOE010000105.1:0-2776 GCA_964473055.1 uncultured Rhodobacterales bacterium
GTATGGCCGCACCGTCGAATCCCAGCACCTGACCACACTGGCCTGGCCCGCCGACCGGCTGCCGCCCGGCGCGATCACCGATGTATCGCTGGTGCTGCCCGCCTCGGGCGGCGAACCCCGCCGCGCGCTGGCCCGCCTGTTGCCGGGCGAATTGCTGCTGGAACCGAAACTGTCGGGCTTCGGCGAAAAGGTGACGCTGGTGCAGCGCCTGGGCACCAACACCCGCGCCATGGCGATCCGCGTGGACGCGACCACTTCGGTCGGCGGCTTCGTGACGCCGGGCGATTTCGTCGATGTCGTGCTGACGCAGAACGATGGCAGCGGCCTCAGCGCCGTCACCATCATGCAGAACATCCGCGTGCTGGGCATCGACCAGTCGGCCGAGGAAACCTCGGCCAGCCCGTCCATCGCCCGCAACATCACCGTTGAAGTGACCCCCGACCAGAGCCAGCGCCTGGCGCTGGCGCAGCGCGCGGGCACCCTGTCGCTGTCACTGCGGTCGATCGACGCCGCCGAGGACAAGCCGCTGGAACGGGTGCGCCTGCGCGACCTGTTGCTGGAGGAAAGCCCGGTGCCCGAAGGCGAACGCCGCCCGCAGGTCACCGTGCGCCGCGGCATCGCGGAACAGACCGTGGACGTGAACTCGAACGTCACCACGAACTGACGGGGCAGACCATGGAACCGATGGACGCAAAGAACCCGGGGGACAAGCCCGGCACCGGGCGGGGTGCGATCCGCCGCTTCGCCGGGGACGAACGCGGCACCATCGCGATCCTCTGGGCGATGATGCTGGTGGCGGTCCTGGGCTTTGTCGCGCTGATCTTCGACATCGGGCGGATGGGCGTGTTGCAAAGCGACCTGCAGTCCTTCGCCGACAACGTGGCGCTGGCCGCGGCAGGCGAACTGGACGGGCGGGCCGACGCCATCACGCGCGCCGACGACGCCGCCGCCGACCTTATCCGCGAACGCAGCATCTTCGCCGACAACGCCCTGGCCGAAGACCAGGTGGCCTTCGAGGTGTTCTTCCACGCCACCCTGCCCGCCAGCGACACCGCGCCCATGGGCACGCCGCTGGACCGGGCCGCCAACACCACCCCGGCACGCGCAGCCTTCGCCGAAGTGGTCGTCACGCCACGCCGCATCACCCTGCAATTCGCCTCGGCGCTGGCCGGCCTCCTGGGCCAGCAGGGCCTGGTGCAACCCTTCGTCCGCGCCACCGCCGTCGCCGGCCGGTCGATGGAAGCCTGCGACATCAGCCCGCTGATGTTCTGCCTGCCGAACGCCGACTATGGACGGACACCCAGTGCGGTGATCGGCAACATGATACAGCTGCGATCGGGTGGTCCGAATTCGCTGTGGGGGCCGGGCAACTTCGGCTTCGTAGACATCTCTCTGGCCGACACCGGCGGGGTCTGCGCGGGTCAGGGGAACCTGGAACGTTGCCAGATGGCTGCCGAGATCACCATCTCTCAGTGCTTTCCCCAGCGCGGGGTCGACCTGGAACCGGGGCAGCGCAACGGCCTGCGCAACCATATCAACGTGCGCTTCGATAGGTATCGGTCGCCGCTCAGCAACAACGAGCCGATCTACCCGGCGGCGCCCAACGTCGTGACGGGGGACCCGCGCAGCAACCCCGAGCTTTGCACGGCGAACCCCAATCCGCCCCCCGGAACGCGCCCTGAATCGCTGCCGCGCGACCGCTGCTTTGCCACGGGCACCTGTTCACCGCCCCGCGTCGGCAACGGTGACTTCGACATGACGAACTACATGGCAGTGAACCATGGCAACGGCACGCATCTGAATGCCTACGACTCGGTCGTCCCGCCAGGTCTTTCGAACACCCGCTACGCCACCTACCTGCGCGAGATCGCCTACAGCCGTGATGCGGCCGCCAATCCGTCGGGCCGGATGCTCAACCCCAACGGCACGCTGTCCGAGTATGGACGCCCCCGCTGCACGCCGCATGTCTCATCGAACCCCGAACGGCGGGTGTTCACCGTCGCCGGGATCGACTGCGCCGCCAACAACATTCGCGGGCGTGCCAGCAACGTGCCCGTCGAACGCTATTTCCGCGTCTTCATGACCGAACCGGTTGCCGAGCAAGGCAACGACGTGGACATCTGGGGCGAAGTCATCGGCGTAGAGGCGCTGGACGGCTACACCTCGGCGGGCACGGGCGGGATCTTCCGCGACGTGATCCAGCTGTACAGGTGATGGCCATGACACGCGCCCTTGCCCGCCTGCGCAGACGCTTCGCCCGCGACGAGGGCGGCGCGGTGCTGGTGGAATTCGCGCTGGTCTTTCCGCTGATGCTGCTGTTCCTCGCCATCATCATCGACATCGGCGTGCTGCTCTGGTCCTACCAGCAGGCAGTGGCCGGCGTGCGTGATGCGGGCCGGTATGTCGCGCGGTCCGCCCCGGTCGAGATCTGCCTCAACGGCGGCTCGGCGGACGGGTTCGCCAGCGATCTCGAGGCTCTCTACGGTGACCAGCTCATGGCCATCGTGGAAACCTCGGGCCGCGCCGTCGGCGCACCGCGCATCTTCACCAACCGCGTGACCGTGGACGACGTGACCGCGCGGATCGACTGCGTGGCGGGCAACTACCGCACCGACCCCGCGCCGGTCAGCACGGTGACGGCAGCCCTGACCATCGACATCCCCCTCGGCCCGGTCTTCGGGTTCTTCGGCGACGCGCTGCCCACCTCGGTCAGCACGGCGGTCGCCGACCAGGCGCGGGTGTACGGCCAATGACGCCCCGCCGTTTCCCCCTGCGC
>CAYYOE010000105.1:2876-9542 GCA_964473055.1 uncultured Rhodobacterales bacterium
GCGCGATGAAAGCGGCGCCGCGCTGGTCGAATTCGCGGTGGTGGCGGTCGTGTTCTTCCTGGTGTTCTTCGCGCTGATCGACTTCGGCCGCATCGGTTTTGTCAACGTGATGGGCAACAAGGCGACCGAGATGGCCACGCGCATCGCCATCGTGCGCCCGCCGGTCTGCGCCGGCGTGCCGGAACGCCACGAACGCGGCCCGGCCGGGGGCTTCATCCCGCCGCGTTTCGGCACCTCCTGCCGGGCGGATACGGGGGTGTGCATCGACCCTGGGCCCGTGACATGCCTGGGCAGCGAGGCCGGCGAAGGCGCGGGCGCAGCCACCGCAGCCGAGATCTTCGCCCGCGTGCGCCCGCTGATCCCGGCCGACGCCACCTTGGCCAACTTCCGCTTCACCTACAGCTTCGACCCGCGCCTGGGCTTTCTCGGCGGCCCCTACAACCCCGTCGTCACGGTCGATTTCCAGGCCCCGCCCTTCGGTTTCATCACGCCCATCGGCGGCCTGACGGCGCTGGCCAGCCCCGACATCGACATCGGCGACCCGATCTTCAACCCCTCCTTCTCGGTCTCGATGCCCGGTGAGGATCTCATGCAGGGCACCGGCGACTGATGGCACAGATGGAGCACCGAATGGACAGACAGATGCCCGCGATCCTGGTGGTTTCCCGCAACCCCGCCTTTGCCGCGATGGTCCAGCAGGCCTTTCCGCCTGCCAGCGGCTGCCGCGTCACGACCGAGGCATCCAGTTTCGGCAGCCTGAACGGCCACGCCGCCGATCTTGCCCTGCGCCACGGGGTCGTGCTGTTCGACGCGGACCCCGCCGACGAGGCCGAGGTGCGGGCGCTGTCGCAGGTCCTCGAACGGCGCAAGGCACCCACCACGTTCTATGCCTTCGTGGATGACGCAGCCTCGGTCGCGCAGGCGCGGCGGCTGCGCGAGATCGGGGTGGACGACGTGCTGCCGCTGTCCACCGACGGCCGCGATCTGCGCACTCTTGTCGAATCCACGACCGCCGCGCCGCGCCGGTCCGCAGCGGCGCCCGACACGTCACAGGGCCTTGTGATCGCCGTGGCGCAGGCCCGGGGCGGGGTGGGGGCAACCACATATGCCGTGAACCTTGCCATGCAGATGCTGGGCCAGGGCGGCCTGTTCCGGCGCAAGGAGACCCGGCGCGTGGCGCTGGCCGATCTCGACCTGCAGTTCGGCGATGTCGGCGTCTATCTCGACATCGAGGACAACGGCGCGCTGGCGCGCCTTCTGGGCGAAGGCGCACCGCCCGACGTGACGACCCTGTCGGCCCTGACCCAGCGCCATGCCTCGGGGCTCGACGTGATGGTTGCCCCCGCGCAGCCGATCCCGATCGACGCGATGTCGCGGCAGTTCGCATCCGGGCTGATCGACTCCCTCCGGTCCACCCACGACGTGGTGGTCGTGGACCTGCCGCATGTGCTGGTGGACTGGTTGTCAGGCGTCCTCGCGGGCACCTCGCGGCTGCATCTTGTCACCGACACGACGGTGCCCTGCGTGCGCCAGTGCCGCCGCATGATGGACCTGTTCCGCGAGGATCAGATCGGCCTGCCCGTGGACATCGTCGTCAACCGCGAAAAGAAGCCGATGCTGAAATCCGATCACATCCGGCAGGCCGAACAGGTGCTGGGCATGAAGATCACCCATTGGGTGCCCGACAATCCGGCCATGGCGCGCCGCGCCGTGGACCTGGGCCGCCCGGCCGCGTCGCTGTCGCCCGGCTGCGACATCAGCAAGGCCATCCAGAAGATCGCGACCGCCACCCTCGCCGAGGGTACGGCGGCAACAAGAACCAACGCCTGAGGGGAGCGCACGCCACCATGTTCAAGGATTTCCTTTCCGCCCGCACCGTGCCGCCCCCTGCGAACATCGTCGGCGCGCGAAATGGCGCTGCCGCTGTCATGCCGAAGGTGGACGAGGCGCTGCAGGCGCACCTGGAGTTGAAGAACCGCCTGCACGAGGCGCTTCTGGACCGGCTGAACCTCGCCATGATCGACAAGGTCGAACGGTCCGAGCTGCGCCGCCAGGTCGCCAACCTGGTGAAGGACATCCTCGACACCGAGGGCGTGCCGGTCCGGGCCGACAGTTTCGCGACGCTGATCGACGAACTGATCTTCGAGGTGCTGGGCCTTGGCCCGCTGGAACCCCTGCTGAAGGATCCCACGATCAACGACATCCTCGTGAACTCGCACCAGCAGGTCTACGTCGAACGCTTTGGCGTGCTGGAAAAGACCGCCGTGCGGTTCCGCGACGAACGCCACCTGCTGCGCATCATCGACAAGATCGTCTCGCGCGTCGGGCGCCGGATCGACGAAAGCCAGCCCTGGGTCGACGCGCGCCTGGACGACGGCAGCCGGGTCAACGCCATCATCCGCCCCTGCTCGGTCGACGGCCCGGCCCTGTCGATCCGCAAGTTCTCGCGCAATCCGCTAACGCTCGACCGGCTGGTGGAACAGGAAGCGCTGTCCGAAAAGGCCGCCCGGTTCCTGCAGGGCGTGGTCGAGGCGCGGCTGAACGTGCTGATCTCGGGTGGCACGGGGTCGGGCAAGACGACAATGCTGAACGCGATGTCCGCCTTCATCGACGTGCGCCAGCGGATCGTCACGATCGAGGACGCGGCCGAATTGCAGCTGCAGCAGGACCATGTGGTCCGGCTGGAAACCCGCCCGCCCAATTCCGAAGGCACGGGCGCGATCTCGCAGCGCGATCTGGTGCGCAACGCCCTGCGGATGCGGCCCGACCGGATCATCGTGGGCGAGGTGCGCGGCGGCGAATGCTTCGACATGCTGCAAGCGATGAACACCGGGCACGACGGGTCGATGACGACCGTTCACGCCAACTCGGCCCGCGACGCGCTTGGCCGGGTGGAACAGATGGTCACGATGATGGGCGCCGACCTGCCCGCCCGCACCATCCGCAACCAGATCGCGGCGGGCATCCAGATCGTGCTGCAATTGTCGCGCCTGTCGGACGGGCGACGCCGGGTGATGAGCATCTCCGAGATCACCGGGATGGAAAACGACGTCATCACCATGCAGGACATCTTCCTCTTCCGCAGGCGCGGCAAGTCCGAAGCCGGCGAGGTGCTGGGCGATTTCGTGACCACCGGCATCCGCCCCCACTGCCTTGACGCGCTGACCGCGGCGGGCGTGGATATCGGCGGCGGCACCTTCTTCCGCGAGGAGGGCGGCAGATGACCGGGCTTCAGGCCAACCAGACGCTGCTTGTCGTCTATGTGCTGGTCTTCGTCGGCGTCCTGGTCGCCTTCGAGGGTCTGCGCCAGGTGCTGTCGCGCGGCGAGTCCGCCCGCGAGGCCCGCAACCGGCGGATGCGGATGATCGCGCGCGGCGCCACGACCGACGACGTGATCGAACAGCTGATGCGCCCCGGGTCCATCCGGACGGGCCTGGCCCGCCGCCTCCCGGACCTGCGGGTGATGCTGCGGCAGGCGGGCCTGACGATCCCGCCCTGGCTGTTCCTTCTGGGGGCAGTGGTTCTGGGCGCCGGGGCGGCCGTGGCCGCGCAGATGGTCCTGCCACCGATGGCCGCGGCGCCAATCGGCGTGCTTGCCGGGCTGGTCGTGCCCCTGATGGTGCTCAAGGGCCTCGCCCAGCAACGCCTCGAAAAGCTGGTGCAGCAGATGCCCGACGCGCTCGACCTGATGGCGCGGGGGCTGAAGGTGGGCAATCCCCTGAATGTCACGGTCCGGTCGGTCGCAACCGACATGCCCGACCCGATCGGATCGGAATTCGGCCTGATCACCGACCAGGTCAGCTATGGCGACGACATCGCCACCGCCTTCGACGACTTCGCCCTGCGCACCGGGCTGGAGGACGCGCGCTATCTGGCCGTGACCATCGGCATCCAGCACGGCACCGGCGGCAACTTGGGCCGCATCCTTCAAGTCCTGTCCAAGGTGATCCGCGACCGGGCGATGATGCGCAAGAAGATCCACGCGATCTCGGCCGAGGGACGGCTGAGCGCGCTGATCCTGTCGCTGCTGCCCTTCGGCATCTTCGGCATGATCATGGGCACGACACCCAGCTTCTACGCCGATGTCTGGAACGACCCGCTGTTTCTGCCCTTCGCCGGCACGGCGGTGGGCCTGGTGGTGCTTCAGGCGCTGATCCTGCGCCGCCTCGTCAGCTTCAAGTTCTAGGGGGACGCACGCCATGGAAATCCTGAACCAGTTGATGGGGGCCGCGACCGACCGGCTGCCTGGACTGATGGCGGCGGTGACACCCCAGATGCTGCTGCTGGCGGCCATCGGACTGGGCGTGCTTGTCACCTTCTACGGCGTCGTCGGCGCCTTTGCGGGCCCCGATGCCCGCAGCCGCCGCCTGACCGCGCTGACAAGGGCCAGCCGCGGTGGCGCAGGCGACCGCGACGCCCTTCTGCGCGAGCGGTTCGAAGCCTCGGGCCTGCTGTCGGCCTTCGTGCCGCGCACCGAATCCGAACGGCTTCAGGTGGCGCTTCGCCTGCGGCAGGCCGGGTTCAACGCCCCCGGTGCGGTCCGCAACTACTACGTCGTCCGCGCCGCACTGGCCATCGCGCTGCCGGTCCTGTTCCTCGCCACGGTCTATGCGCCGCCCTCGGTCTTTCAGCGTATCGGCATCGCGCCGCCGCTGACCGGGCTGTCCGCGACGCTGGTCTTTCAGGTCGTGACCGGGCTGCTGCTTCTGGGCTTCTACGGTCCGGCCCTGTGGCTCAAGTCGCGCATCGACGAACGCCGCAACCGGATCCGGCTGGCACTGCCGAACGCGCTCGACCTGCTGCAGGTCGCGGTCGAGGCGGGCCTGGGCTTTGACGCCGCCATCCAGCGCGTCGCGCGCGAGATGCACACGGTCTGCCCCGACCTGTCGGAAGAATTCCTGATGCTGCAACTGGAAATCCAGGCCGGCAAGGACCGCGACCGCGCCTTCCTGGACATGGCCGCGCGCGTGGGCATCGACGAGATGACGGCCTTTTCCAACGTCATCCTGCAGGCCAACCAGTTCGGGATGAGCATTTCCGACGCGCTGGCGATCTACGCGACGGAAATGCGGCAGGTCCGCGAATTGAAGGCACAGGAAAAGGCCAACCGGCTGCCGGTGCAGATGTCGGCTGTCCTTGCCACAATGATGATGCCGACGCTTCTGCTGATCACGCTGACGCCGGTGCTGATCCGCTGGATGCGGGTGATGAACACCGGCTGACAGCGCCTGCCCGGGCGGCCGTTCAGCGGTGCAGGGGCCGGCCCTTCAGGCGGCCAGCCCCATGGCGGCGAGACCTGAAACCGTGGCGGGCAGCCGCGCGATGTCGTTGCGCACCTCCAGGATCAGCCGTGCCCCGGGCGCGTCGGCCGCAAGGGCCGCAAACACCGGGCGCCAGGGAATGCGGCCATCGCCCGGGTGCCAGTGGCGGTCGGCATAGCCGTCCACGTCCTGCAGGTGGACATGGCCCAGCAACCCCGCCGCGGCGGCCACGAAATCGACCACGGGCGGCGCACCATACCGGCCATGCGCCAATTCGGCATGCCCGGTATCCAGCGATACCTTCAGGTTCGGGTGGCCGATCCGGCGCACCATCTCGACCCGCGCCGCCGGATCGGTGTCGTCGATGTTCTCCAGCATCACCGTGCAACCGACATCCGCCGCGCGCGCCAGCACCGGTGCAAGGCAATCGGCGGCGGCGGCGTTCATCGACCCCTCGATGTCGGGATAGTTCGCCCGGTTCAGCAGGTGCCAGTAGGTGAAGGGGCTGTGCACGACCATGTGCGTGGCGCCCAGCGCCTCGGCAACCTCCAGCCCCTGCAGGAACCGTTTCTGGACGATGGCGCGCACCTCGCGGTCGGGGTTCGCGAGATCAAGGCCGAAGAACGGCCCGTGGATGCCGCGCGGGCCGTCGTGCCCGGCCAGGGCCGCCTGCCAGGCGGCGACCAGGTCGGAGACATCGCCCTCCAGCACGCCGATCCCGCAGAAATCCTGGATCTCGATCGCGCGGCCGGGGCCGCAGATCCAGTCCCGCAGGGGCGCATAGCGGGGCAGCGTCAGGGCGACGCCGAGCAGCGGCAGGGTCATGGGGGGCCTCTCACTTGATGCCAGCGCGCATGAAGCTCTGCACGAACTGGCGTTGGAACAGCAGGAACCCGATCAGCAGCGGACCGGAGGTGATCAGCGTGGCCGCGGTGATGATCGACCATTCCACCCCGCTGTCGGTGGTGGCGAAGATCGACAGACCCACCGTCAGCGGCCGAGTTTCCACAGACGAGGTAACGATCAGCGGCCAGAGGAAGTTGTTCCAGTGGTTGCTGACCGACACCAGCGCGAAGGCCAGGATCGTGGGCTTGGACAGCGGCACATAGACGCGCCAGATCAGGCCCATCAGGCTGCACCCCTCGATCCGCGCCGCGTCGTCCAGTTCCTTAGGGATCGTCTTGAAGGTCTGGCGCAAGAGGAAGATCGCGAAGGCCGACGCGAAGTAGGGCAGCCCGATCGCCAGGATCGTGTCGAGGACGCCAAGGCTGGCCACGGTGGCATAGTTGCGCACCAGCAGGATGTCGGGCGTCACCATCAGTTGCAGGAGAACAAGGGCGAAGAGGACGTTCTTGCCGGGAAACTCCAGCCGGGCGAAGGCGAAGGCCGCGTGGATGCACAAGAG
>CAYYOE010000106.1:0-9482 GCA_964473055.1 uncultured Rhodobacterales bacterium
CGCCCTCAGCCCATGCGTTCGCTGGCGTAGCTTCCCGGACTGGCCGGAAACACCACCGTCTTGTTTCCGTTCGGGAACACGCGATGGTGGATATGCGCATGGACGGCCCGGGCCAGCACCTGTGCCTCGACGTCGCGGCCGAGGCTGACATAGTCGTCGGGGCTTTGCGCGTGGGTGATGCGCACCGTGTCCTGCTCGATGATCGGGCCCTCGTCGAGGTCGGCGGTCACATAATGCGCGGTCGCCCCGATCAGCTTGACCCCCCGTTCGAAGGCCTGCTTGTAGGGGTTGGCGCCCTTGAACGACGGCAGGAACGAGTGGTGGATGTTGATGATCCGGCCCGACATCTTCTGGCACAGGTCATCCGACAGCACCTGCATGTAGCGCGCCAGCACCACGAGTTCGGTGCCGCTGTCGTCGACCACTTCCATCAGCCGCGCTTCGGCCTGCGCCTTGGTGTCCCTGGCCACCTTGATGTGGTGGAATGGCAGGTCGTGGTTCACCACGACTTTCTGGTAGGTCATGTGGTTGGACACGACGCCCACGATGTCGATGGGCAGCGCCCCGATCCGCCAGCGATACAGCAGGTCGTTCAGGCAATGACCGAAGTTCGATACCATCAGCAGCGTCTTCATCCGCGCCGCACCGTCGCGGATGGCCCAGACCATGCCGAAGGGGGCGGCGACAGGTTCGAAGCCTGCGCGCAGGTCGGCCAGGGTGGCGCCGGTTTCGGCCAGGAAGGTGATGCGGGTGAAGAACTGCCCGGTCAGCTGGTCGTCGAACTGGGCGGCGTCGGTGATGTTGCAGCCCTGGTCCGCCAGCCAGGTCGAGATCGCCGCAACGATCCCCCGGCGGGTCGGGCATTGCACGGTCAGGACATAGCTGTTCATGGGCGGCCCCCTCGACTGACTGTATGCAGAGTGCTCCGTTTTGGCAGAGCATTCGGCTGAATCTGTCTTAGAGACCGTCGTCCTGTATGCAACCTCTCAAACCCGGTGCAGCAATGCAGGGATGCGGAAATCATGGGCGCGCCGTTTCCGATAGGCGTCGGCGCGCCCGCCCGGGACGCGTCAGTCCATCGCCTTGAAGTTCAGGCTTGCCCCGTCCTTGATCCCCGAGAACCACCGGGTGGTGACCGTCTTGGTCCGGGTATAGAACCGGAAGGCATCAGGGCCATACTGGTTCAGGTCGCCAAAGGCAGACTTCTTCCAGCCGCCGAAGGTGTAGTA
Source organism: uncultured Rhodobacterales bacterium (assembly GCA_964473055.1). GTDB lineage: Bacteria > Pseudomonadota > Alphaproteobacteria > Rhodobacterales > Rhodobacteraceae > UBA996. The sequence goes on from CAYYOE010000106.1 coordinate 1,230, forward strand.
GGACAGCGGCACCGGGATCGGGAAGTTGATCCCCACCATGCCGACGTTGACCCGGCTGGCAAAATCGCGTGCGGTGTCGCCATCGGCGGTGAAGATGGCGCAGCCGTTGCCATAGTCGTTGTCCATGGTCAGCTTCAGCGCGTCCTCGTAGGTGGCCGCGCGGACCTGGGACAGGACAGGGCCGAAGATTTCCTGCCGATAGATTTCCATCTCGGGTGTTACCCGGTCGAACAGGGTCGGACCGACATAGAAGCCGTTTTCGTAGCCCTGGATCTTCAGTCCGCGGCCATCGACCACGAGGTCGGCGCCTTCTTCAACGCCCTTGTCGATCAGGCCCAGCACGCGGTCCCGCGCGGCCTTGGTGATCAGCGGTCCGAAATCCACATCGTTGCCCGAGGTATAGGGTCCGACCTTCAGTTTCTCGATGCGCGGAATCAGGCGGTCCACCAGCGCGTCCGCCGTCTTGTCGCCCACCGGAACGACCACCGAGATCGCCATGCAGCGTTCCCCGGCCGCGCCATATCCCGCGCCGATCAGGGCGTCGGCGGCCTTGTCGAGGTCGGCATCCGGCATGACGACCATGTGGTTCTTGGCACCGCCGAAACACTGGGCGCGTTTGCCGTTGGCGGTGGCGCGGCCATAGATGTACTGGGCAATCGGGGTCGATCCGACGAAGCCCACGGCCTGCACCGTGTCGTTGTCGAGGATGGCATCCACCACCTCCTTGTCGCCGTTGACCACCTGCAGCACACCGTCGGGCAATCCCGCCTCCTGCAGCAGTTCGGCAAGCAGCAGCGAGGTGGAGGGGCAGCGTTCGCTGGGCTTCAGGATCATCGCGTTGCCGCAGGCCAGCGCCGGGGCCATCTTCCACAAGGGGATCATGGCGGGGAAGTTGAAGGGCGTGATACCCGCGACCACGCCCAGCGGCTGGCGCATCGAAGAGAGGTCGATCCCCGGCCCGGCGCTGTCGGTGTATTCGCCCTTCAGCAGTGCGGGCGCGCCCATGCAGACCTCGACCACTTCCAGGCCGCGCTGCACATCGCCGCGCGCGTCGGGCAGGGTCTTGCCGTGCTCGCGGCTGACCAGTTCGGCCAGCCGGTCCATGTTCGCATTGATCAGCGCCCCGAAGGCCATCATCACCCGCGCGCGGCGCTGCGGGTTCGTTGCGGCCCAGGCGGGCTGCGCCGCTGCTGCCGCTGCGACGGCACTGTCCAGTTCGGCACGGCTGGCCAGCGGAACCCGGGCCTGCACCTCGCCGGTGGCGGGATTGAAGACGTCGGCATGGCGGCCCGATGCACCCTGCGCGCGCGCGCCGTTGATCCAGTGGGTCAAGGTTTCCATCGGTTCCTCCCTTCGGTTTGCGGCACTGTAGTCTTGCATTTGCACAAGTCAAAGGAGCAGGATGCCAAAGAGGCTTTGCAAGAATGCAAGGGTGCGGCATGGATCCGGACTGGGACGACCTGCGTGTTTTTCTGGCTGTGGCGCGTGGGGGCGGGTTGTCGGCGGCCGCGCGCGGGTTGCGGCTGGACCCGGCAACAGTGGGTCGCCGGGTCCAGCGGCTCGAGGACCGGCTGGGGGCTGCGTTGTTCCTGAAATCGCCACAGGGCTATGCGCTGACCGATCTGGGCGAGCGTCTGCTGGCCCCCGCCGAGGCGACCGAGGCCGGCGCCGTGGCGGCTGCGGCTGCGGTCCAGGGCGAAGCGGGTGCGATGACCGGGCAGGTGCGAATCGGCGCCCCAGATGGCTGCGCGAACTTCCTGCTGCCGCAGGTCTGCGCCGAAATCGCGGCAGCGAACCCGGGGCTTGACCTGCAGATCCTGGCGTTGCCCCGGGTGGTGAACCTGTCCCGGCGGGAAGCCGACATGGCGATCACGGTCAGCCGTCCGGCGACAGGGCGGCTGACCGTGCAGAAGATCGCGGACTACCGGCTGTCGTTCGCCGCGCACCGCCGCTACCTGCGCGGCGCGCCGCCGCTCGAGACGATTGCCGACCTGTCAGGGCATCGGGTGGTTGGCTATATTCCCGACATGATCTTCGACCCGGAACTGGATTACCTCGCCGAGGCGGGGATCGACCGGGTGGCGCTGGCCTCGTCCTCCATCCCGGTGCAGTTGGCGCTGCTGCGGCAGGGCGGCGGGGTGGGCATCGTCCACGACTTCGCGCGTCCCTTCGCACGCGGTCTGGTGCGGGTCCTGCCGGATTTCGGGTTGACCCGCAGCTTCTGGCTGGTGCGCCATGCGACCGATCACCGGCTGCCCCGGCTTGTGCGCCTTGCCGAGGCGCTGGTCGCAGGACTGCGGGCCGAGATCGCGCGGCTGGAAGCTGCGGCTTGACAGACGGGCAGGGTGGGGGCGACCCTTTCGCGCAGAACGGGAAAACCCGTTGCATGAAGGGAGGAACGCCATGCAGGTCCACCAGATACTCGCATCCAAGACCGACGATGTCGTGGTGACGATCGCGCCCACTGCCTCGATGGGCGAGGCGGCGGCGCTGTTGTCGGCGCGGCGGATCGGCGCGGTGATCGTGACCGGCGAGGGTGATGCGCCACTGGGCATCCTGTCTGAACGCGATATCGTGCGCGAGCTTGGGCGGCAGGGTGCCGCGTGCCTGCAGACGAAGGTGTCCGAGGCGATGACAGCCAAGCTGGTCACCTGCACGCGCGAGGACAGCGCGCACGACGTGATGACGCGGATGACCGACGGGCGGTTCCGGCACATGCCGGTGATGGATGGCGCGCGGATGGTGGGGCTGATTTCCATCGGCGACGTGGTCAAGGCGCGTCTGGGCGAACTGGCGATGGAGAAGGAAGCCCTCGAAGGCATGATCATGGGGTTCTGACCCCTTGCATCGCCGGGCGGGATAGTCTTGCCTCCCGGCTGCGGGCAGCGGGAGGACGGCCATGCGCATCGGGCTTTATCCGGGGACCTTCGATCCCCTGACGCTGGGCCATCTCGACATCATCGCGCGGGCGACCCGGCTGGTGGACCGGCTGGTGATCGGGGTGGCGATCAACCGCGACAAGGGGCCGATGTTTGCGCTGGAGGATCGGGTCGCGATGATCGAGGCCGAGGTGCGCGCCAACGGGCGCTGGCAGGCGGCCGAGATCGTGGTGCATCCGTTCGAGAACCTGCTGATCGACTGCGCCCGCGATGTGGGCGCAGGGGTGATCATCCGGGGTCTGCGGGCGGTGGCGGACTTCGAGTATGAATTCCAGATGGTCGGCATGAACCGGGCGATGGACGACCGGATCGAGACCGTGTTCCTGATGGCCGAGGCGCGGCATCAGGCGATCGCATCGAAGCTGGTCAAGGAGATTGCGCGGCTGGGGGGGGATGTTTCCAAGTTCGTGACCCCGGCCGTCGCGGTGGCGCTGGCGGCCAAGCTGGGGCGCTGAGGCGCCTTGATGCCGGTTTGTGCACATGTGCACAAACGGTCAAGGCATTGATATGCAATCCAAACCCCTGTGCACGTTAGGGTTTTGTCAACCTTCGTTTCCAATCCCTTGCCGCCGCGCGCGTTGCGCGGCGGGTGGTCGGAGGGCCGCCGTCGGACGGGCGGCTTCCTGCCCTGTCCGCCAGATGCCTGTCGGTCAGGCGCCGTAGACGGCGCGGCGGGCGATCTGGTGGGCGTCGCCCGGGTAGATGCCAAGGTCCTCGACAGCGAGGCCGGTGGGCAGCGCCGAGAGTTCGGCAACGGTGGCATTGTAGAGCGCGCGCTTGCGGGCTGCGCTGCGGATACGATCGATGAGCGTGGTCATGTCTGCTCTCCTTCTTCTCTCATCGGGCGGGACCGACGGGTCCGTTCCGATGCACTGAAGGTGGGCCTGACTGCTTGCGCTAACAATGGTCGAAACGGTCTGGCCGCCATGCATCTGCTGCAATGCAGCAAAATTTCGGAAAACTGTTGATTCAAAAGGAAAAGGCGCCGACCAGGCGGTCGGCGCCCTGTTGCGGGATGGCACCAGTGGCCGATCTCAGATCAGTTTGCCCATCGCCACGGCCACGTCCGACATGCGGTTCGAGAAGCCCCATTCGTTGTCGTACCAGGTCAGGATCGACACGAACGTGCCGTCCATCACCTTGGTCTGGTCCATGTGGAAGATCGAGGAATGGGGGTCGTGGTTGAAGTCCGATGATACCAGCTTCTCGGTCGTGTAGCCGAGAATGCCCTTCATCGGGCCATCGGCGGCGGCCTTGATCGCCCCGTTGATCTCGTCCACCGAGGTGGGCCGTTTGGCGATGAACTTCAGGTCCACCACCGACACGTTCGGCGTCGGCACCCGGATCGCGAAGCCGTCGAGCTTGCCCTTCAGTTCCGGCAGCACCAGCCCAACGGCCTTGGCGGCACCCGTGGACGTCGGGATCATCGACAGCGCCGCCGCGCGGCCGCGGTAGAGATCCTTGTGCATGGTGTCGAGCGTCGGCTGGTCGCCGGTGTAGCTGTGGATCGTCGTCATCATGCCCTTCTCGATGCCGATGACGTCGTTCAGGACCGAGGCCACGGGCGCGAGGCAGTTGGTGGTGCAGGACGCACAGGACACGACGATGTCGGCGGCGGTCAGCGTGCCGTGGTTCACGCCCCAGACGATGGTCTTGTCGGCGCCGTCGCCGGGGGCCGAGATCAGCACGCGCTTCGACCCGTTCTGCAGGTGCGGCTGGACCTTTTCCTTGGATGTGAAGATGCCGGTGCATTCCAGCACCACGTCCACGTCGGACCAGGGCAGGTCGGCGGGATTGCGGATCGCGGTCACGCGGATCGGGCCGCGGCCCACGTCGATCGTGTCGCCGGATACGGTGACGGTGCCGGGAAACCGGCCGTGGACGCTGTCGTAGCGCATCAGGTGGGCGTTGGTTTCCACCGGCCCCAGATCGTTGATCGCGACAACCTGGATGTCGGTGCGGCCCGATTCGACGATGGCGCGCAAGATGTTGCGCCCGATGCGGCCGAAGCCGTTGATGGCTACCGTGACGGTCATGGTTCAGTCTCCCTTGCCGGGCGGCGTGGCCGGAGCGGCCCGCCGCTGGAAATGCCGCGTGAATTCCGGCGCCACCATCGTCATTCCGGGCCGAAGGTCAACCGGGCGCGCGCGACCGTGTGCGGCGGGCGTTTGCCGCCCTGTGCGCGCGCCGCGCTAGCGCCAGAACTGGAGCCAGTCCACGAGCCCGAGAAAGCCGCGCCCGACCGCCACGGTCGCCGCCCAGTCGTTCAGCAGCGCATCCGCCCCGACCAGGGCCAGAAGCACGAGGCCGAGGCCGATGGCGATGCCGTTGGTCATGGGTCAGAGCAGCGCGCGGGCCTGGGCCGCCACGGCCTCGGCGGTGATGCCGAACTCGGCGAACAGCCGTTCATAGGGGGCCGAGGCGCCGAAGGTGGACATGCCGACGAAGCCTGCCTTCGCCTCGCGCCCGCGCTCGCCCAGAAGCCAGCGGTCCCAGCCCTGGCGCACACCGGCCTCGATGCCCACGCGGACCGGTCCGGGGGGCAGGACGCGGCGGCGGTAGCTGTCGTCCTGGGCGGCGAACAGTTCCATGCAGGGCATCGAGACAACGCGGGTGCCGATCCCGTCGTTTTCCAGAAGCGTCTGGGCCTTCAGGGCGATTTCCACCTCGGATCCGGTGGCAATCAGGATGACCTCGCGCTTGCGCACGGTGTCGGACAGGACATAGGCGCCCTGCGCGGTCTGGTTCTTCGCCTTGAACTCGGTCCGGACAGCGGACAGGTTCTGGCGGCTGAGGGCGAGGACGCTGGGCCGTTTGCCTTCGGACAGGGCAAGTTCCCAGGCCTCGGCGGTCTCGGTCGCGTCGGCGGGGCGGAAGACCAGCGTGTTCGGGGTGGCGCGGCTGATGGCCAGGTGTTCGACGGGCTGGTGGGTGGGGCCATCCTCGCCCAGGCCGATGCTGTCGTGGGTCATCACGTAGACGACCGGCACGCCCATCAGTGCGGACAGGCGCATGGCGGGGCGGGCGTAGTCGGTGAAGACCATGAAGGTGCCGCCATAGGGGCGGATGCCGCCGTGCAGCGCCATGCCGTTCATCGCCGCCGCCATGCCGTGTTCGCGGATGCCGTAGTGCAGGTGCCGCCCCGTGCGATCGTCGGCCGAGAAGGTACCGAGACCCTTGGTGAGCGTGTTGTTCGACCCCGTCAGGTCGGCCGACCCGCCGAGCGTTTCGGGCATGATCGTGTTGATCACCTCCAGCGCCATTTCGCTGGCCTTGCGGGTGGCAACCTTGGGTTTCGTCTCGGCCAGCTGCTTTTTCAGGGCGCGGATGGCGGGGGCAAGTTTCGCGGGGGCCTCGTGCGCCATGACGCGGGCGAAGTCGGCCCGCTTGCCTGCGGGCAGCTTGGCCAGGCGGGCTTCCCACGCCTCGTGGTCGGCGCGTCCCCTGGCGCCTACGCCTTCCCACCAGGCCTTCACACCGGCGGGGATGTGGAATGCCGGGTGCGGCCAGCCGTAGGCAGCGCGGGTGTCGGCGATCAGCTTGGCGTCGGTCAGCGCGCCGTGGCCCTTGGCGGTGTCCTGCGCGGCGGAGCCCAGCGCGATGTGGGTGCGGCAGGCCACCATGGCCGGGCGCGGGCTGGCCTTGGCCTCGGTCAGGGCGCGGTCGATGTCGGCCGGATCATGCCCGTCGCAATCGAACACGTCCCAACCGGCGGCGCGGAAACGGGCGCGCTGGTCGGTGATGTCGGAGATCGACACGCGGCCGTCGATGGTGATGCCGTTGTCGTCCCAGAGCAGGATCAGCTTCGACAGGGCGAGGCGGCCGGCCAGGCCGATCGCCTCGTGGCTGACGCCTTCCATCAGGCAGCCGTCGCCCGCGATCACCCAGGTGCGGTGATCGACGATCTTGGCACCGAAACGGGCGCGGAGCGCTTCCTCGGCGATGGCGAAGCCCACGGCATTGGCGAGCCCCTGGCCGAGCGGGCCGGTTGTCGTCTCGATCCCGTCGGCATGGCCGTATTCCGGGTGCCCGGCGGTGCGCGCGCCCCACTGGCGGAAGGCCTTCAGCTGGTCGAGCGTCATGTCGGCGTAGCCGGTCAGGTGCAACAGGGAATAGAGCAGCATCGACCCGTGGCCCGCCGACAGGATGAAGCGGTCGCGGTCGGGCCAGTGCGGGGCGCTGGCGTCGAACTTCAGGTGCCGTTCGAACAGCACGGTCGCCGCGTCGGCCATGCCCATCGGCATGCCGGAATGGCCCGAGTTCGCCGCCGCCACCGCATCAAGGGTCAGCACGCGGATCGCGCAGGCCCGTTCCCAGTGGTCCGGGTTCCGGTCACGCAGGGTGGCGATGTCCATGGGCGGGTCCTCGCTTCGGGCGGATTTTCTGGCTGCTCAATGGCGCAGCCTTGGGCCAAGCGCAAGGGATCGGGCCGTGCTGGCGGGCGCAAGGCCGCCGGTGCATGGGCTGGACGGGGGAAGGGGGCGCAATTCCCGGAAGGGTTCGGTAAACTGCAAACCAACCGGGCGGAAACCGATTCGTGCCCGGATGGAAACGGCCAAGGCCGGATAGGCGTCGCCCCCGGGCACGCCCCGGGGTGGCCGACAGACGTGGGGGCGGCATGGACCAGGACGGCGACCGGATCGAAGGCATGGAGGCGCTGACAGAGGCCGAGGCACGGGTCGTGTCGGCCCTCGACCGGCTGGAGTCGGTGATGGACCGGCTGGCGATGTCGCCGCCCGATCCGCAGGCAGGCGAGGTGGCCGCGCTGAACGAGGCGCTGGAGGCCGAGCGCGCCGCGAACGAGCAACTGGAAGAACGCGTGCGCGCGATCAAGGAACGGCAGGAAAAGGTCGTCGGGCGGCTGGAAGCCGAGGTGGCGGGGCTGAAGGCCGCCGTGGCCGAGCGCGATGCGGCGTTCGAGGGATTGCGCGCCGCAAACGACCGACTGCGCGAAAACAACCTGGCCCTGCGCGAGGCGATCCTGTCCGGTTCGCCCGATGCCGATCTGGTCAATCGCGCCATGGCGCACGAACTGGACGGTCTGCGCGCCGCACGCGCCGCCGACCGGGCGGAACTGGACCTGATCATCGCCGAACTGCGCCCGCATTTCGAGGAGACCGCCCATGCCTGACGTGACCATTACCATCGGCGGGCGCGATTTCGAGGTGGCCTGCCAGCCGGGCGAGGAACACTATCTGAAATCCGCCGCGCAGATGCTGGATACCGAGGCTGCGGCGCTGGGGGCCCAGGTGGGACGCCTGCCCGAAAGCCGCATGCTGCTGATGGCCGGGCTGATGCTGGCCGACCGGACCGC
>CAYYOE010000107.1:0-9471 GCA_964473055.1 uncultured Rhodobacterales bacterium
CGGGCCGCATGCCGACCGGCTGATGATCTCGTCCACCAAGTCGATGCACGGGCACCTGATCGGCGGCACCGGGGCGGTGGAACTGCTGGCCTGCATCATGGCGCTGCGCGATGGCGTGATCGCGCCCACCATCGGCTACGAGGAACCCGACCCGGAATGTGCGCTGGACGTGGTGCCGAACTTGGCGCGCGAGGCGAAAGTGATGGCCTGCCTGTCCAATGCCTTCGCCTTTGGCGGGCTGAACGCCGTGATCGCCCTGAAAAAGGTCTAGCAGTCTGGTTCTGTGGTTGCCGCCCTCGGGCAAGAGGTTTCTGACCTGGCAGGTGAGTGATCGAGTGCGGTCTTCTGTAGGGCCTTGATATGCGGCGTCAACCGTTCCGCGCCATGGCTTCCAGAACCGCGGTCGAATCCCCACGGTCTGGCCTGCCGGTCCGGCAGCACCGACCGGCGCCGGTCGTCAAACCGGCCCCGCGCGTTGACGAGGTGCCACAAGCGCGCAGGGTCGCGTCGACAGGGCGTTGCGACTGTCGCCGGACCGGGCCGGATCCGCACCGGCAATCGGGTTGGTCGGCCAATTGTCCCTATCGACCCCGGTGGTCCGTCCTCCGTCACGATCCTGCGCCCCCCCTTCGTCCGGCGCCGGGCCGGGATCGGCGCGGATTGCGGCAGGTTCGCCTGCCATGTGGCAGGCCGATCACGGGCGATCCAAGGGGCCCCGATGGTGTGGTCGACCTGCCGACTTCCTTTGGATCAGACTTACTGATACGGATCGCGCGAACGAGGCGACCGTGCACCCATGACCAACCAGATCATCGTCGTTGATCCGCGTGAAAGACAGGACATCCTGCGCAGCCTCGCCAGCGACGTCCGCGTGCGGATTCTGGAGCTTCTGACACGGAAAGGGCCGCGGAACGTCAACCAGGTGGCCGAGGATCTGGACATGCCGCAGTCGACGGTATCGTCCAGCATTCAGATGCTTGTCGATGCGGGCCTGGTGCAGACCCGGTCCGAGAAGGGGAGGAAGGGCAGCCAGAAGATCTGTCATTCCACTTTCACCGAGCTTCTGATCGCCTTCAAGGACCCGCCCCCTTTGCAGGTCGCGGACGCGATCGAGGTGGCGATGCCGATCGGGCTCTATACCCGGTGCGAGGTCAGCGCGCCGTGCGGGCTGTGTTCCTCGGAGGGCGTGATCGGTCTGCTTGATGTGCCCGACACCTTTCTCGATCCAGACAGGATGCGGGCGGGGCTTCTGTGGTTCACCCGCGGGTTCGTCGAGTATCAGTTCCCGAACAATGCCAAACTGGCCGGAACCACCGTCGGGGCGCTGGAACTGTTGGTCGAACTGTCCTCGGAGGTGCCGGGGACATCGAAGGACTGGCCATCCGACATCACCATCGCGATCAACGGCCGCGAAATCGACACCTGGACTTCGCCCGGCGATTTCGGCGACAAGCGCGGCAAGTTCACGCCGGACTGGTGGAAACTGACCGGGTCCCAATATGGCGACCAGAAGCGGTGGGAAGTGACGCCGCTGGGCACGTTCCGTGATGGGCAGAAGGTCTCGGACTGCTCGCTCGACGACCTGGCCCTGCATGATCACCGTTCGATCCGGGTTCGGATCGGGGTGAAGGACGATGCGCGCCATCCGGGCGGCATGAACATCTTCGGCCGCGGGTTCGGCAACCATGACCAGGACATCACCCTGCGCCTGATCCGCGCCTGAGCGCCCCGAGCGCGCTTTTCCCTTGACGGCACGGCGTCCGCCGGAGACCATACCAGAAAATCTGGTATGCATCACGCATCTTGATGCAAATGACCGGCGGGGGGAGAACGACAATGAAGGCACGCGTCACGGCGCATTCCGCTTACACGATCGCGGACATCGACAAGCGGATCTACGGGTCGTTCCTCGAACATCTCGGGCGCGCGGTCTATACCGGCATCTACGAACCGGGGCATCCCACGGCCGATGACGCCGGGATGCGGGGCGACGTTCTGGACCTGGTGCGCGCGCTCGACACGCCCGTCTGCCGCTATCCGGGCGGCAACTTCGTGTCGGCCTACAACTGGGAAGACGGCATCGGGCCGAAGGACCAGAGGCCCCGGCGGCTGGACCTCGCCTGGCGAACGACGGAATCCAATCAGGTCGGTATCCACGAATTCGCCGATTGGGCCGAGAAGGCCGGGACCGACATGATGCTGGCCGTGAACCTTGGATCACGGGGTCTGGACGAGGCCCGCGCCTTTGTCGAGTACGTCAACCACAAGGGCGGCACCCATTGGTCGGACCTGCGGGCACGAAACGGCCGCAAGGAACCGTGGAACTGCCGCCTTTGGTGCCTGGGCAACGAGATGGACGGGCCCTGGCAGGTGGGCCACAAGTCCGCCGCCGAATACGGACATATTGCCAACGAAACCGCCAAGGCTCTGCGCGGTCTCGACCCGACGCTGGAGCTGGTGGTCTGCGGGTCATCGCATTCCAACATGCCGACCTACCCGCAATGGGAGTCGACCGTGCTGGAGGCGACCTATGACCAGGTCGACCACATCAGCCTTCACATGTATTTCGAGAACTACGAGAAGAACACGCGCGAATACCTCGCGCTCCCGGCGAAGCTGGACAATTACATCGGCACGGTCGCGGGGATTATCGACTATGTGAAGGCGAAGAAGCGGTCGAAGCGGCAGGTCACCATCTCGTTCGACGAATGGAATGTCTGGTACCACGAGCGAAAGGCCGACTCGGACCGGATGCGCGACTGGGACTGGCCCGAGGCGCCGGTCCTTCTGGAAGACATCTACAACTTCGAGGACGTGCTGCAGGTCGGCTGCATCCTGAACACCTTCATCCGCCGCGCCGATGTGGTGAAGATCGCCTGCATCGCACAACTCGTGAACGTGATCGCCCCGATCATGACCGAACCGGGCGGCCCGGCCTGGCGGCAGACGATCTACTGGCCGTTCCTGTTCGCGTCTAGGCACGGGCGCGGCACGGCGATGCAACTGGCAGTCGAAGTGGCCAGCTACGACGCCGACCATGCCGCCGGCGTGCCCTGGCTGGATATCGCCGGGGTGCGGGACGACGATGCCGGCACGCTGACCTTCTTCGCGATCAACCGGCATGGCACCGAGCCGCTGGAGGTCGATCTCGCTCTCGACGGCTTTGCCGCCCGGACAGTTGAGCACACCTTGATCAAGCATGCCGACCTTGAAGCGCGGAATACGCGTGCCGCGCCTGATACCGTGGTGCCGGTTGCCGGTGATGGCGCGAAGATCGGGGGCAGGGGGCTGCACCTGACCATGCCGCCCCATTCGTACTCGATGTTCCGGGTGGGGCTTTGAATATCGGGCATTCGGATATGTATCACATTTCACGTTGATCGAATCGGCGAAGTGTTTAGCCTGCGCCATCGAAACACGGCGGGAAACGCCGCACCAAGGGAGGAAGAGATGACCGTTCACGGAGTGCTTAAAGCTGCGACCGTTGCGTCGATCGGCCTGGCAGGTTTCGCCCAGGCACAGGAAACCGTCGTCTGGTGGGATTTCCTCGGCGGCGGCGATGGCGTGCGCATGAAGAAGCTGATCGAGGACTTCAATGCAGAGCACGCGGGCCAAGTCAGGATCGACGCGACGACCCTGGAATGGGGTGTGCCGTTCTACGCCAAGGTGCAGACCTCGGCCGCCGTGGGCGAAGCGCCGGATATCATGACATACCATGCCAGCCGCATCCCGCTGGCGGTGCAGCAGGGCGTGCTGCAGGAAATCACGGCCGCCGACTGGGCGGCGATGGGCTTGGACCAGGGCGATTTCGCCACGGCCACCTGGGACGCGGTGACGATCGACGGCAAGCAGTATGCCGTGCCGCTCGATACGCACCCGATCGTGTTGTATTACAACAAGGACCTTCTGGCCGCGGCCGGTCGGCTGGACGACAACGGCCTGCCGATGGGCATGGACAGCCGCGAGGGGTTCACCGCCACCTTGCAGGCACTGAAGGACAACGGCGTGCGCTTTCCGCTGGGAAGCGTGACGGCGGACGGCAACTTCATGTTCCGCACCGTCTATTCGCTGGTAGGCCAGCAGGGCGGCGAGTTGATGTCTGACGGCGAATTCCTGGCCGGCGACAACGCTGACAAGCTGGCCAATGCGCTGGGCGCGCTCGCCGAGTGGACCTCTGCCGGGCTGCAATCGACCTACACCGATTATCCGGCCACGGTCGCGCTGTTCACCAGCGGCGAGGCGGCGATGATGATCAACGGCGTGTGGGAAGTGCCCACGATGACCGACCTCGAGGCGCAGGGGAACCTGTTCAACTGGGGCGCGGTGGAACTGCCGGTGATCTTCGACCAGCCGTCCACCTATGCCGACAGCCACGCCTTCGCCATCCCCGCGAACCGCGGCAAGGAGATGTCGGCGGAAAAGCGGGCGGCGGTGTTGCAGGTGATTTCGTGGATCGCCAACAACTCGCTGTTCTGGGCGACGGCGGGCCATATCCCGGCCTACGGTCCGGTGACGGAATCGAGCGAATACAAGGCGATGGAGCCGAACGCGACCTATTCCTCGCTGACGGCGAACATGATCTTTGACCCCAAGACGCCGCTTGCGGGTGTGGCCGGACCGATCTTCGACGTGATGTCCACCTACTTCGTTCCCACCCTGAACGGCGAGATGGACCCGACCGAGGCGGTCGAGGCCATCAAGGACGAGCTGAACGCGCTCTGACCTGACGCCTGACCGGGCCGCCCCGCTGCCGGGCGGCCCGCGTTCCCCGGGGACGCCGCATGCTGACAAACCGCCGCAAGGATGCCCTGACCGCCGCCGTCCTGGTGACGCCGTTCATCGCGATCTATGCGCTGGTCTTTGTCTGGCCGACGATCCAGATGTTCGGTATCTCCTTCACCGATGCGCCGTTGATCGGCGACGGCAGTTGGGTCGGGACCGAGAATTACGAGCGCCTGCCGAAGGACCCGCGCTTTCGCACCGCGGCCTGGAACACGGCGTATTTCGTTCTGCTGACGGTGTTGCCCGGCACCGTGATCGCGCTGATGATATCGCTGGGAATTTCGCGGCTGAAGGGGCGGTTGCAGGCCGCAATCCTGGCGCTGTTCTTCCTGCCCTACATCCTGCCGGTCTCGGTCGTCTATCTGATCTGGGACTGGGTGCTGAACTTCCAGTTCGGGATTTCGATGCACATCCTGGACCTGCTGGGGATCGACCGCGTGCCGATCACCAAGTCGCGTGACTGGTTCATGCCTGCTGTCGCCGTCGTCACGGTCTGGTGGACGGCCGGATTCTCGATCCTGCTGTTCCTTGCGGGTCTGCGCGCGATTCCCGCCGAGATCTACGAGGCGGCAGAGCTGGACAACGCTGGGCGTTGGACGACATTCCGGCAGATCACCTGGCCGCTGCTCTACCCGGTCACGTCGCTGGTCTTCACGATCCAGCTGATCTCGCAGTTGAAGATCTTCGACCAGGTCTACCTGTTCTCGCAGGGCGGGCGGCCGAACGACAACATGGTGCTGGTCTACTACATCTTCCAGCGGGCCTTTCAGCAGAACCAGGGCGGCCGGGCAGCCGCGGTGGCGGTCACGCTGTTCGTGCTGGTCGTTGTCGTGTCGGTCCTGCAGTTCCAGCTGTTGCGTCTTGCCGGGAACCGCAGATGACGGCGGCACGGATGCACAGGTTCAACGTCTGGGGCGGGATCATCACCGTCCTGACCGTTCTGGCGGCATTGCTCTGGGCATTTCCGCTTTACTGGGGGGTCGTGTCCTCGCTGAAGCCCGAGCATCAGGTGGTCCGCAACTACATCGAGCTCTGGCCCGAAACGCTGACCTTCCAGCACTACATCCATGCGGTGACGGCCACCCAGCTGGGGCGCTGGTACGTCAATTCCATCGCGGTGGCGGTCGGGGTCACGGTCATCACCATCGCGTCCTCGATGCTCTGCGGCTATGCCCTGTCGCAACTGCGCTTTCCGGGGCGGCAGGTGCTGTGGTGGCTGATCCTGGCCAGTTTCATGGTTCCGACCCAGGCCCTGATCATCAACCATTTCGTCCTGGTCGCCGAGCTTGGCCTGTTGAACACCTGGGCCGGGATCATGCTGCCGCAGTTGATCCACCCGGTGATCATCATCGTCTACAAGCAGTTCTTTGACCAGGTGCCCCGGGATTTCCGCGAGGCCGCCGTCATGGACAACGCGGGCGAGTTCCGCATCCTGTTCCGGGTCTATCTGCCGATGAACTGGGGGGTAACGACGGCGCTGTCCATTGTCACCTTCATCTGGACCTGGAACGCCTTCCTCTGGCCCTTCCTGTCGGTGACCCGGACCGAGATGATGACAGTTCCGGTCGGCATCACACAGGTCAGCGATGCCTTCGGCGTCTACTACGCGCGCGAGCTTGCGGCGGCAGTGCTGGCAGGGCTTCCGGTGGCGATTGCCTATCTGGTGTTCCAGCGCCGCGTGACCGAGGCGATCACCCTGTCGGCGGGGATCAAGGGGTAGGGTGCAAGGCGCCCGATGCCACGAGAGAACCGGTGCACCCGTCAGTCAGCACCCGGGCCTAAAGGGCGACCGACCGGCCTTGTCCGTCGAACAGGTGCAGGGCGGTTGTGTCGAAGGACAGCCCGATCCTGTCCCCCGCCCGGATCTCGGACTTGGCGCTGTCCTGCGCGATGACCTGCGCGCCATCGGCCAGCCGCGCGTGGATCAGTGTTCGGTCGCCAAGCCGTTCGACCACGGTCGCCATCGCCCCGGTCGTTCCCTCACCTGCAGCGACAACCAGCGACTCGGGCCGGATGCCCAGTTCCCACGGACCTTCGCCAGCCGGACCCGACGGCAGCGGCACCAGCGCCCCGTCACCCAGACGCGCGGCCACCCGGTCCCCTTCGCCCGTCAGTGTGACGGGCATGAGGTTCATCGCGGGCGAACCGATAAAGCCCGCGACAAAGCGCGAGGCCGGGCGGGAATAGACCTCCATGGGCGTGCCCACCTGCTCGATCCGACAGTCGTTCAGGATCACGATCCGGTCTGCCAGCGTCATCGCCTCTGTCTGGTCGTGGGTGACGTAGATCATGGTCGACCCCAGCCTCTGGTGCAGTTCGGCCAGTTCCACCCGGGTGCGCACGCGCAGCCCGGCGTCGAGGTTCGACAGCGGTTCGTCGAACAGGAAGGCCTTGGGTTCCTTCACGATCGCCCGGCCGATCGCCACCCGCTGCCGCTGCCCGCCCGACAATTCAGCCGGACGGCGGTCCAGCAGGCGCTCCATTTCCAGCATGCGGGCGGCCTCGGCCACACGGGTGCGTATCGTGGCGGCGGGAAGCCTGATGTTCTTGAGCCCGAAGGCCATGTTCTCGGCCACGGTCATGTGCGGGTAGAGCGCGTAGTTCTGAAACACCATCGCCAGGTTGCGCTGACCAGGTGCAAGCGCTTCGGACCGCACACCGTCGATGATCAGGGCGCCGTTGTCGATGCTTTCGAGCCCGGCGATCATCCGCAACAGCGTCGTCTTGCCTGACCCCGACGGTCCCAGAAAGACAACGAATTCGCCCGACCCGATGTCGAGGCTGAGGTCGTGGATGACTTCGACAGCGCCGAACTTTTTTGACACTCGGTCAAGCGTAATCCCGGCCATTGTCATCCCTCCCTCGGATGAAATCATAGTTTCGGGTATGTATCAGAAGTCAAGACACAGTTGGCCGACGATCGCGGCACAGGTAGTCCGCCGATGCCGTCCCGTGGCCCGACCACCGGGTTGACGCCATGGGTGCCGGGCGACTAGCGCTGATGCAGCCACCGGAGAGGACCGATGCCGAAACTAGCCCCGCCCGTGCTGACCCATGTCTGCGACCTGGAGGTCGAGCTTGCCCCGGTCCGCGAGATGGGGCCGGGTCGGGCCGGCGCCCGGCGGATCGTGCCGATCGTGGGCGGGCGCGTGTCGGGACCGCGGCTGAACGGCAGGATCCTGAACCTTGGCGCCGACTGGCAGACGATCCTCGCCGACGGCATGGCCGAACTCGACACGCGCTATGGGTTCGAAACGGGCGATGGCGCCACCATCGAAATCGTCAACTACGGCTACCGGCACGGTCCGCCCGAGGTCATCGCCGCCGTTGCACGCGGCGAAGAGGTGGACCCATCCACCTACTACATGCGCACCCACGCGCGGCTGGAAACCGGCGATGCCCGCTATGCCTGGGTCAATCGCACGCTGTTCGTCGGAACCGGGGCGCGGCTGAAGGGGCAGGTCATCGTGTCGCTGTTCGCCCTGGACTAGTCAGGCCAGCCCGAACAGGGCGCGGAAACGGTCGAGGTTTTCCGTCGACTGCCGCATCGGGTCGTAGCCGGGTTCGGGATGGGCCTGCACCACGTCCCAGTGCTCGGCCATCCGGCCCAGGGCATCGAAGCGCACGAAATCGGCAAAGACATGGGTGGCGCTGATCTTGTGCAGGATCACCATGTCGCCCGCGGCGAAGATCTGCACAGGGCGCCAGTCCTTGCGTCCGGGCCGACGATAGGCAACCTCGGTGATGTAGCGCCGCAGTCCCTCGCGCCCCTGTCCGATGCCGGGCGTGTGCTGGATGTAGTCCTCGGCCACCAGCGTGTCGATCAGCGACAGGTCGTCGCCATGCATGCAGTCGCGCATGAAGCGCAGCAGCGTGCGTTCATTGGGGGTCAGGTCGTCGCGTGCCCAGGGGTCCCAGGGGTTTGGTTTCATCAGTCGAGGTCTCCGCGCGTGTCCACGCCGCCCGAATGGGTCACCGCGCCGCGCTCGGCGCCCTGCACGCAGGCCGCGTATTTTTCCAGCAGGCCCCCATGACGGGGTGACGGGCGGGTGCCCAGCGCGGCGGACCGCGCCGCCAGTTCGCCCTCGTCCACCTCCAGCGTGATCGTTGCCGCACCGGGCCGCGCGTCAATGGCGATCATGTCGCCGTCCTGCACCACGCCGATGGTCCCGCCCGCCGCCGCCTCGGGGCTGGCGTAGCCGATGCACATGCCGCGCGAGGCGCCCGAGAACCGGCCGTCGGTCAGCAGCGCCACTTTCGCCCCCATCCCCTGGCCATAGAGCAGCGCGGTGATGCCCAGCATCTCCTTCATGCCGGGGGCACCCTTCGGCCCTTCGCCGCGCACGACCAGTACCTCGCCCTCGCGATAGGCGCGGGTCTCGACCGCCGCCTGCGCCGCGGCCTCGCCGTCGAAGACGCGCGCGGGCCCGCGGAACGTCAACTCGCGCAGACCTGCGACCTTCAGAAGAGAGCCCTTCGGGCACAGGTTGCCCT
Source organism: uncultured Rhodobacterales bacterium (assembly GCA_964473055.1). GTDB lineage: Bacteria > Pseudomonadota > Alphaproteobacteria > Rhodobacterales > Rhodobacteraceae > UBA996. The sequence continues at coordinate 9,277 of CAYYOE010000107.1, forward strand.
TCAGCACCACCACCCCCCCGGTGGCGGCAATGGCGTCCGACAGCGGCCGGACCACCTCACCATCCGGCGCGGGTGCATTCGCCACGGCCTCGGCCAGCGTCTGGCTCGTCACGGTCAGGGCCGTGCCGTCGACATGGCCGCCCGCGATCAGCTCCTTCAGGATCACGCCCGTGCCGCCGATCCGGTGCACATGCG
>CAYYOE010000108.1:0-9471 GCA_964473055.1 uncultured Rhodobacterales bacterium
CCACCAGGTCGATGCCTGTGTCCGCGGGCATCCAGACCGCACAGGCAACCTGCGCAAGACGCGTACGCCGCACCCGTCCCGGGCCGAAAGCCGGCGCGGACAGATCGGCTGGTGACAACCTTGCCAGGACCGCCCGAGCACCCGGCCCAGCCACACGGAATGCGACCCTCGCGTCAGAGACATCCGCCACCAGATGGGGCGCCCCCGCCAGGGTCTGCGCGATCGCGGCAGCCGTCGCAACGCCACCCTCCGCGATCAGCAGGACCTCGTCCGGCGCCATCCAAAGCGCGCCGCGCCCGTCAGGCCCCAGCATTGCCGCAAGCTGCCCCGGCACCCCCTGCCCCGTCGCCGCGCGCACCGCCAAGGCAAACCGCGGGTCGGCAAGATCGCCCTTCAGCGTGACCATGCCGGGCAGGTGAAGGGCGGTGAAAGTCACCTCAGCCATGCATCCGCCCTCCATCCGGGTCGTACTGGCACGGGGCGACGATCGTGGCGCGGACCGGCGCCTGCCCGATCCGGCTGACCTCGACAGTCTCGCCCATCCGCTCCGGCCCTTGCCGCACCAGCGCCAGCGCGATCCCGCGCTTCAGCGTGGGGGACGCGTAGGTGGACGTGATGCGCCCCTGCGTGGCCCGTTGGCCGTTCTCGGTCCGGCCTTCGTCCAGCACATAGGCCCCCTCGGGCAGCACCGAATCGTCCACCGCCCGCAGACCGACCAGCCGCCAGCGCATCGGATCGACAAGATGGCTGCGCTCCATCCCCCGCTTGCCCAGGAAATCGGCCTTCTTCTTCGAGATCATACCCCCAAGGCCAAGGTCGCGCGGCGTCACGGTGCCATCGGTCTCGTCCCCGATCATGATGAACCCCTTCTCGGCGCGCAGGACGTGCAGCGCCTCGGTCCCGTAGGGTGCGATACCGAAGCTGTCGCCCGCGCGCAGCAGCGCCTGCCAGAGGTCGATACCCCGCGACGCGGGCACCGCCACCTCGAACCCAAGCTCGCCGGAGAACGAGATCCGGAAGACACGGGCGGGCATGCCGGCTAGCTGCCCTTGCGTCCAGTGCATGTGCGGCAGGGCCTCGGCGGTCAGATCGATGTCACCCGACAGGCTTTCAAGCACGTCCCGCGCGTGCGGGCCGGCGACGGCGACCTGTGCGAACTGCTCGGTCAGGTTCAGTGTGAATACCTTCCAGTCCCACCATTCGGTCTGCAACCAGTCCTCCATGTGGGCATGGATACGGTCGGCGCCGCCCGTGGTGGTATGGCAAAGCCAGGCGTCATCGGACAGCCGCGCCACGACCCCGTCGTCACTCAGGAACCCCTGTTCGGAACACATCAGGCCATAGCGGCATCGCCCCACCGGCAAGGTGGACATCGCGCCCGTATACATCATGTCGAGGAACTGCCCCGCGTCAGGCCCGGTCACCAGGATCTTGCCCAGCGTCGATGCGTCCAGGATCCCGACGCCCTGTCGCACCGCCGTCACTTCGCGCGCGACGGCCGCCCCGTGACGTTCCCCAGGAGCAGGATAACAGAACGGGCGTCGCCACTGTCCCACGGGTTCCAGCACAGCGCCCCGCGCCTCATGCCAGTCCAGCATCGGCGTCTCTCGCACCGGCTGGAACAGGGCGCCCCGCGCTTCGCCCGCAAGGGTGCCGATCGTGACCGGCACGAAGGGCGGGCGGAATGTCGTCGTGCCAACCTGGGGGATATCCTCGTTCAGTGCCTGCGAAAGAACCGCCAACCCGTTGATGTTGGAAAGTTTTCCCTGATCTGTCGCCATGCCGAGCGTTGTATAGCGCTTGGTGTGCTCGACGCTTTCGAACCCCTCGCGCGCGGCCAGATCCACATCGGCCACCTTCACGTCGTTCTGGAAATCAAGGAAGGCCTTCGCGCGCAGGGCGGGCCCCGCGCCCCGGGGCATTATCCAGACCGGCAGGATATCGCTGCCCGTCCGGTCGTCCGGGGTTTCCTCGACACGGTCCTGGCCTGTCGCTGCCGCTCGCCCCGCCGCCGCCCCTTCGGAAATTGCCGCGTCGACCGAGAACCCCCCGTTTGCGGCACCAGCCGGGATCACCATCGACCCGCCGTCGGCCCCGCGCGGCGGGTGCCGCGGATCCGGCCGGAACAGCGCGCGCTCCGCATCCCATGCGACCTTGCCCCCGCAGTGCGACCACAGGTGCACCGCGGGCGACCAGCCCCCCGACATGGCCACGGCATCGCACGCGATCTCGTCCAGAACCGCCCCCTCGCCCTCGACCGCCGCGACGGCGACTCCGGTCACACGCGCACGGCCCCGGACAGCTGCGACGCCGCGCCCGGTCAGCACCCGGATCCCCGCTTGCCGTGCCGCCTGGGGCAGCGCCCCCGCGGGCTCGGCGCGCGCGTCCAGGATCGCCGGCACGGCAAGGCCCGCGGCGACCAGCGCCAGCGCCGTCCGATAGGCATCGTCGTTGTTCGTCACGATCACCGTGCGGTCCCCCGGATGCACCGCGTGGTTCACCAGATAGTCCCGCACCGCCGAGGCCAGCATCACCCCCGGAACATCGTTCCCCGCAAAGGCCAGCGGCCGTTCGATCGCGCCCGCGGCCAGCACAACGCGCCCCGCCCTGATGCGCCACAGCCTCTGGCGCGGGCCCGGCAAGGCAGGGTCATGGTCGGTCAGCCGTTCCGACGCCAGGACAAAGCCGTGGTCATAGACACCGACCGCCGCGCAGCGCGGGACCAGCCGGACATTTTCCATCCCTTCGAGCTCTTCCACGGTGGACCTGACCCAATCGTCGGGGTCACGGCCCGCCACCGCATCGCCCTCGACCGGCGCCCGGCCGCCCCAGTGCGCGGCCTGTTCCACCAGCATCACCCGGACGCCCGCCCGCCCCGCGGCATGCGCCGCCGCCAGCCCGGCCAAGCCTCCGCCCACCACCAGCACATCCACATGCGCATGGACCTGCTCGTAGGTATCCGCGTCCCGATGCCGCGGCGCGCGTCCGAGGCCCGCGGCCCGGCGGATCACCGGCTCGAACAGGTGCTTCCAGAACGGGCGCGGGTGGATGAAGGTCTTGTAGTAGAAGCCCGCCGGCAGAACCCGTGCGGCCAAGCCATTCACCGCACCGACATCGTAGGCGAGGCTCGGCCAGCGGTTCTGGCTTTCCGCCTCCAGCCCCTCGAACAGGTCCACCTGCGTGGCCCGTGCATTGGGTTCGAACCGCCCGTCGCGGCCGAGGCCCATCAACGCGTTCGGCTCTTCCGGCCCATAGGCCACGATCCCACGTGGACGATGGTACTTGAACGACCGCCCGACCAGCACCTGCCCGGCCCCCAGCAGCGCCGCGGCCAGCGTGTCGCCCGCAAAGCCCGCCCGCCGTTGCCCGTCAAAGGTGAACTCCACGGGATCGGACCGGTCGATCAGCCGCCCGCCCATGGCAAGCCGCCCGCTCACCGTGCACCCTCCTGCCGCGTCAGGCGCGCCGCGATATCGGCGGGCGGGCCCGAGGACTGCGCCGGATAGGTGCCGAACACCTGCATCGTGACGGTATCCCGGGCCGCGATGAACCACTTGCCGCAGCCGTAGGCATGGCGCCAGCGCTCCAGATGCGCGCCCTTGGGGTTGTCACGCAGGAACAGATAGGCCTCGAACGCGGCATCACCCGACCCCGGCCCCTCGCGCCGCAGATGCGCGGCCCCGCCTGGCGCCAGTTCGGATTCGTCGGCGTCCACGCCGCAATAGGGACAGGTCAGGCGCAGCATGACAGTGCCCCCTTCGATGCGCCCGAAATATCCCGGGGGGACGCGGTCACAGACCGCGCGGGGGGCAGCGCCCCCAGGACCGCTTCAGTAGACCGTGAACACCGGATCGGGCTTGGGAGGCACCTCGCCGATGCCATGCCCCGTCCAGACCACGACCAAAAGACCCGCGAGCAGGAGTGGCCCCAATACCCCGGCGGCAAAGCCGAGCACCTTGGCATTGTGCCGGGTGACGAAGGTTTCGAACCGCGGAATCGTGCCGTCGTCGCGGATGCCCTTGCCTTCGGCCATGCCTGCCTCCCCTGCTGCGCTTGCGCGGCAGATATGATCGGAATTCCCCTAAGCAAGCCTTGGCGCAGCGCAAACGCGCGCCCGGTCGGCCGATCCCCGCCCATCAGTGCGCCACCCCTGCCGCCACGCTTTCATCCACGAACCGGCCCTCGCGGAACCGCTCCAGACCGAAGGCGCTCGCCAGCGGCGAATGACCCTTCGCCATAAGTTCGGCCATCGCCCAGCCCGACCCCGGGATCGCCTTGAACCCGCCCGTGCCCCAGCCGCAGTTCAGGAACATGCCCTCGACCGGCGCCTTCGAGATGATGGGCGACCTGTCACCTGTCATGTCCACGATCCCGCCCCACCAGCGCAACATCTTCAGACGACTGATGATCGGGAAGGTTTCCACCAGAGCGCGCAGCGTCTCTTCGACATGGTGGAACGACCCGCGCTGGGTATAGTCGTTGCGCCCGTCCGCGCCGCCGCCGATCACCATCTCGCCCTTGTCGGACTGGCTCATGTAGCCATGCACGGTGTTGGCCATCACGACGACATCCATGCAGGGCTTGATGGGTTCGGACACCAGCGCCTGAAGGGCGGTCGACTCGATGGGCAGCCGGAACCCGGCCATGTCGGCCAGCACGCCCGAATGCCCGGCCACCACGACGCCCAGCTTGCCGCACCGGATGTCGCCGCGCGTGGTCCGCACGCCGGTCACACGCCCGCCCTCCACGTCGATGCCCGTCACCTCGCACTTCTGGATGATGTCCACGCCCAGGTCCGACGCCGCCCGCGCATAGCCCCAGGCGACCGCGTCGTGCCGCGCGGTGCCGCCGCGCGGCTGCCACAGCGCACCCAGAACCGGATAGCGTGGCCCCGAGACATGGACGATCGGGCACAGTTCCTTCACACGGGCGGGCCCGATGAACTCGGTCGTCACGCCCTGCAACGCATTGGCCTGCGCCGTGCGGCGGTAGCCGCGCACCTCGTGCTGGGTCTGCGCCAGCATCATCACGCCGCGCGGGCTGAACATCACGTTGTAGTTCAGGTCCTGGCTCAGCGTCTCGTACAGGCTGCGGGCCTTCTCGTAGATCGCGGCAGAGGGGTCCTGCAGATAGTTCGACCGGATGATCGTTGTGTTGCGGCCCGTGTTGCCACCGCCGATCCAGCCCTTTTCCAGAACCGCGACACGCCGCAGCCCGTGGTTCTTCGCCAGGTAGTAGGCTGTGGCCAGCCCATGCCCGCCGCCTCCCACGATAACCGCATCGTAGGCGGCCTTCGGCTCGGGCGAGGCCCAGGCGCGTTCCCAGCCCTGATGCCACCCCAGGGCCTGCCGGACCAGCGCGAAGACCGAATAGCGTTGCATGGGCCCTCCCTTTCGCCCCGCAGTCATCGCGCGGGTGTGCGCGCCTGTGAAGCCCGGAAGCGGCACCTGCGGGCGGGATGCGACATTGCGCGCGCCCAACGGTCTGGCGGCCCGCAGTTGCAGCCGTTACATCGGGTCCATGAACGGCGGCATGATCCAGTTCTGGGTGATCGCGGGGGCCATGGCGCTGGTCGTGGCCGTCATGATGGGTCGCGCGCTCCTGCGCCGCGGGGAAGCGGCCACGGGCGACCCCGACCTTGAAGTCTATCGTGACCAGCTGGCCGAAATCGAGCGCGACCGAAAACGCGGCATCCTGGCGACCGCCGAGGCCGAAGGCGCGCGGGCCGAAGTTGCCCGGCGCCTGCTCGACGCCGAGCGCCGCAGGAAGGCCGGATCGCCTGGCGGCGCCGGGCCGGGGCTGGGACTTGCCGCCGCGCTGGTCGTGGGTGTCGTCATCGCCAGTGCCGTTGTCTACTGGCGTATCGGGGCGCCGGGCTACCCGGACCTGCCCCTTGCCGATCGGCTGGCAGCCGCCGACGCACTGCGGCGCGATCGTCCCACCCAGGCCCAGGCCGAAACGCAGGCCGAGGCAGCCGAGGCCGGCATGCCGGCCGTAATGGAACCAGACCCTGCGTTGCGAGAGTTGATGGAACGGCTGCGTGCGGCGCTGGCCGACCGCCCGGATGACCTCGAGGGGCATCTGCTGCTTGCCCAGAACGAGGCGAACCTGGGCAATTTCGCTGCCGCCGCGCGCGCGCAGGCGCAGGTGATCGCCCTGCGCGGAGACGCGGTGACCGCCACCGACCACGCCAACCTTGCCGAGCTGATGATCCTGGCCGCCGGGGGCTATGTCTCGCCCGAGGCCGAGGCAGCGCTTGCCGCGGCCCTCGCCACCGATCCTCGCCATGGTCCCGCGCGCTATTACACCGGATTGATGTTCGCCCAGACAGGTCGCCCCGACCGCGCCTTCGAGATCTGGGAAGGGCTGCTGCGCGACTCGCGCCCCGCTGCCCCCTGGGTCCCGGCGTTGCGCGCCCAACTTCCCGAAGCGGCGGCGCGTGCGGGGATCCGCTACGACCTGCCCCCGTTGCCCGCCCCCGACGCCGCGGGTGGTCCGACGCGGGGCCCCACGGCTGAGGACATCGCCACGGCGGAAGACATGGATGCCGGCGCCCGGACCGAAATGGTACGCGGCATGGTCGAGGGGCTGGCGCAGAGGCTGGCCTCGGAAGGCGGCGGCCCGGACGACTGGGCCCGGCTCGTCTCGGCGCTCGTCGTCCTGGGCGAAGCCGACCGCGCCCGCGCCATCCTGGCCGAGGCGCGCCAGGTCTTTGCCGATGCCCCCGGCGCGGTCGAGGACATCGAGGACGCGGCCCGGCGCGCGGGCCTCACCGAATGATCCTTGCCACGATCGAGGATTTCGCTGCCGCCGCACCGAGGGGACGGGCCATCCTGGGGCTCGATCTCGGGACCAGGACGATCGGTGTCGCCGTCTCCGACCGGCTGTGGTCGGTCGCCTCGCCGCTGCTCACGATCCGTCGGGGCAAATTCACCGAGGACGCCGCGGCGCTGGAACGCTTGGTCAAGGACCGCGACGCGGGCGCGCTGGTCCTCGGCCTTCCGCGCAACATGGACGGCTCGGAAGGACCGCGCGCGCAATCGACCCGCGCCTTCGCGCGCAACCTTTGCCGGATCCTCGACCTGCCGGTGGGCTTCTGGGACGAGCGCCTGTCCACCGTGGCGGCGGAACGCGCCCTGATCGAGGCCGACATGTCGCGCGCGCGGCGCGCCGAGGTGATTGACCATGTGGCCGCCGGCTACATCCTGCAAGGCGCGCTGGACCGGCTGCGCTGGATCGAGGGGGCGGCCAATGACCGATGAGGTCTGGCACCGCGAGGAGCCGTCCAGCCCCTGCATCAAGATCTGCGTGATCCACCCGGACTCGCGGCTTTGCACCGGATGCCTGCGGACCATCGACGAGATCACCGCCTGGTCCCGGATGACCGAGGCCGAGCGTCGGTCGATCATGGCGGCCCTGCCCGCCCGCGCACCGCTGCTCAGCCAGCGCCGTGGCGGACGCGCAGGCGCGCTGTCGCGCCGCGCGGGCGACTGACGGTCGCCCTTTCACCCTTGTTCATATACCTCCGGGGGAGGGTCGCCCGGCACGGGCGGCCCGGGCGGCCTGGGGGGCGGCGCCCCCCATCCCGGTCCCCGCGGGCATGGCCGATCCGCCGGGCCCTCAGAACCCCAGCGCCTTGCGCAGCATGTTCAGGGCCACCACCGTGATGAACACGGCAAACACCCGCCGCAGGGGTCTGGGCGACATCCTGTGCGCCAGATTGGCACCCCAGGGTGTCGTGACCCAGGTGGCCGCGATCACCAGAAGGAACGCGGGCAGGTTGATCGCGCCGACGGTGTAGGGCGGAAGGCCTTCGGCCGGGGGCTGCACGATCAGGAACCCGATCACCGCCGGCACCGCGATGGCCAGCCCGAATCCCGAGGCGGTGGCGACCGCACGGTGGATCGGCTGGTTGTAGAGCGTCATCAGCGGCACACCGAAGCTGCCCCCGCCGATACCCATCAGCACCGACAGGAACCCCAGAATGGGCGACAGGAAGCTGCGCGTCACGATACCCGGCATCGCTTGCGCGATGCGCCAGTGCTCGCGTCCGAAGGCCAGGTACAGCCCGATGACCACGCCAAGGCCACCGAAGATCCCTTGCAGCACCACCGATTTCAGCGCGCTGGCCGCGACGACGCCCAGTGCGGCTCCCAGCACGATTCCCGGGGCCCAGGACTTCAGGATCGCCCAGTCCGTCGCGCCCTTGCGGTTGTGCGACTTCAGCGACCGGAACGAGGTGACGATGATCGTGGCCAGCGACGTGGCAAGGCAGACCTGCATCAGCCAGGGGCCGCCATAACCCAGAGCGGTGAAGGTGTAGAAGAACGCGGGCACCAGAACGATGCCGCCGCCCACCCCGAGAAGCCCGGCGATCACGCCCGCGACCGCCCCGATTGCCACGAGAAATGCCGCAAGCGGCAGAAGGTCGGCTATGTCCGGCACACGACGGCTCCGCCAGGGACTGGGTGTCGCGGCGGCCTACTCCCCCGTTCGGCAAGGCGCAAGGGGCGGCCCCGCGCCGCGTCGGATGCCGCGATCAGGACGCAGCCCGCAACCCTTCATCCTGCACCGCCGCCAGGGCCGCACGCACCAGGTCCAGCCCCGCGCCGGGACGCGATGCGCCTTCCGACAGCATCCGCCGCCAGACCCGCGCGCCAGGGCGCCCGGAGAACAACCCCAGCATGTGCCGTGTGATGGCATGCAGCCGCTCGCCCCCGGCCAGTTCTCGCGCGATGTAGGGCAGGAAGGCCTCGACCGCTGCACCAGGATGCGCGGCGGGGTTGACTGCGCCAAAGATGCAGCGGTCGGCATCCAGCAGGATGTCGGCCGGGCGCTGGTAGGCCGCGCGCCCCACCATGACACCGTCCATCCCGGCATCCAGGTGGCCTGCAACCTCGTCAAGGGAGTGCACACCACCATTGATCCCCACTCCGAGATGCGGATGGGCCCGCTTCATGGCATGGACCAGCGGGTAGTCCAGGGGCGGTATCTCACGATTCTCCTTCGGGCTCAGCCCCTGCAGCCAGGCCTTTCGGGCATGGATGGTGAATTGCGTCACTCCGGCCGCAGACACGGTCTCCAGGAAGGCCGGCAGGACGACTTCGGGCACCTGGTCATCCACACCGATCCGGCATTTCACCGTTACCGGCAGGGGTTGCACCGCGATCATCGCCGCACAGATGTCGGCCACAAGCCCCGGCTGGCGCATCAGCACCGCCCCGAAGCAACCCGACTGCACCCGGTCCGACGGGCATCCCACGTTCAGGTTGATCTCGTCATACCCGTGGTCTGCCGCGATCCGGGCGGCCTCTGCCAGTTCGGCAGGGTCGGCCCCACCCAGTTGAACGGCAACGGGGTGTTCGACCGGGTCATGGTCGAGCAGATGATACGCCCGCCCCCGCACCAGCGCGGGCGCCGCAATCATCTCGGTATAGAGCAATGCACGACGCGACAGGGTGCGGTGGAAGG
>CAYYOE010000109.1:0-9422 GCA_964473055.1 uncultured Rhodobacterales bacterium
GGCCAGGTCCATGTCGTGCCGCGGCAGCGACACGATCACCGGAAAGCGCCCGGCCAGCACCGCGCGTGACAGGGGTGTTGCGGGGAACGGATCGGCCATGGTCATGCGAGGCGCCCGCCGCTGGCCGCATCGAACAGATGCGCGGTGCCCGGCATCGGGGCGACGGTCAGCATCTCGCCCGGTCGCAGGGGCATTCGGCTGTGAAACAGCGCGGTCATCCGCTGCGCGCCCAACCGCAGGACCGCCTGCGTGTCCGATCCCATCGTCTCGACCACTTCCACCGTGGCGGGCAGCCCGCGGTCGGCCACGGCCAGATGCTCGGGCCGGATCCCCAGAACCGCCTTCCCGCTGTGGTGCGTGGCCACGTCCAGAGTCGCGCCTTCGACGCGGAACATCCCCCCCTCGGCCACACCGTCGAGGAAGTTCATCGACGGCGAGCCGATGAACCCCGCAACAAAACGGTTGGCCGGGCGGTCGAACAGGTCCAGCGGTGCACCGATCTGTTCCACCCGCCCCGCCTGCAGCACCACGATCCGGTCGGCCATGCCCATCGCTTCGGTCTGGTCGTGCGTGACGTAGATCGTGGTGGTCCCGAGGCGCTGCTGCAGGGCCTTGATCTCGGCCCGCATGGTGCCGCGCAATTGCGCATCGAGGTTCGACAGAGGTTCGTCGAACAGGAACACCTGCGGCTGGCGCACGATGGCCCGCCCCATGGCGACACGCTGGCGCTGCCCGCCCGACAGGGCGCGCGGGTAGCGGTCGAGGTAGGGCTTCAGCCCCAGGATGCCCGCCGCCCAGGCGACACGCTCGGCGATGTCGGCCTTCGATCCGCCCCGGTGTTCCAGCGAGAAGCCCATGTTCTGCGCCACCGTCATGTGCGGGTAGAGCGCGTAGTTCTGGAACACCATGGCGATGTCACGATGCTTGGGTTCCAGATCGTTCACCACGCGCCCGCCGATCGCGATGGTGCCGCCGGTCACGGTCTCCAGCCCCGCGACCATCCGCAGGAGGGTGGACTTGCCGCAGCCCGACGGCCCCACCAGCACCACGAATTCCCCATCCGCGATGTCGATGTCGACACCGTGGATGGTGGCGACCGCGCCGTAGGATTTCTGAACGCCCGACAGGATCACATCCGCCATGGTCAGCCTTTCAGTCCGCTATGCGCGAGGCCTTCGACGAACTGCTTCTGCGCGATGATGAAGACGATCAGGACCGGCAGCGCGGTCATCGTGGCTGCGGCCAGCTGCACGTTCCACAGCGCGCCGCCGTAGGCATCGGTGAACTGCGTCAGCGCCTGCGGCAGCGTGAACATCCGGGGCGAGGACAGGAACACGATCGGTTCGAGATACAGGTTCCAGGAATGCAGGAAGGTGAAGATCGCCACGGCCGCCAGCGCGGGCCGCGCCAGCGGCAGCGCGATGGTCCAGAAGATGCGCGCGCGCGACAGGCCGTCGACGCGGGCGGCTTCCTCCAGCTCCGCCGGCAGGGTGATGAAGAACTGCCGCATCACGAAGGTGGCGAACACCGACGGCGCCCCGAAGATCGGTACCAGCACCAGCGGCCAGTGGGTGTTGATCATCCCCCAGGACAGGAACATCCGGAACAGCGGCACGATCGTCACCTCGGCCGGGATCAGCAGCCCCAGCAGCACCACCATGAACAGGGCATTCGCCCCCGGAAACCGGATGCGCGCGAAGGCATAGCCCGCCATGGCCGAGAACAGCATCGTCCCCACGGTCACCAGCGCCGCGATATAGGCCGAGTTCCAGTATTGCCGCGCGAAGGGCTGCAACTCGAACACGCGTGCATAGGTCGTGGTGTCCAGCCGCGAGGGGAACACCTCGGGCGGGAAGGCGAAGATATCCGAGATCGGCTTGATCGACGACGTGACCATCCACCAGGTGGGAAACACGAAGGGGATCAGCAGGACCGAGATCAGGCCATAGAGCAGCACCCGCGTGCGGGGCGACAGGTCAGCGTTCATGGAAAACAAGCCTCCGGCGCAAGTGCCATTGGGCAAAGGTCAGGGCCGCCACGATCACGAACAGCAGGACCGCCAGCGTCGAGCCGTAGCCGAATTTGTGGAACTGGAACGCCTGCTGGTACAGGTAGTAGACCAGCACGGTGGTCGATGTGCCCGGTCCCCCCTGCGTCAGCACGGCGATCTGCGCGAACACCTGCAGCGATCCCACGATGGTGATGATCGACGTCAGCAGGATTGTCGGCGCGATCAGGGGCAGGGTGATGCGGCGGAACTGCTTGCCCGCGGACACGCCGTCGACCCGCGCGGCCTCGTACAACTCCTTCGGCACGCCCTGCAGCGCGGCCAGGAACAGGATCATGTTCAGGCCCACGTTCTTGAACACCTGCACCACGATCACCGCTGCCATCGCCGTGCCCGACTGGCGCAGCCAGTTCGGCCCCTCGATCCCCGCCATGGCCAGGAACCCGTTGATCCCGCCGTTGCGCTGCAACAGAAAGCCCCAGACAATCGTCCAGGCCACCAGCGACACCACGACGGGCGAGAAGAACAGCGTGCGGAACAGCAGCGTTCCGGCCAGTTTCTGGTTCAGGATCACGGCCAGAAGAAGGGCGAGCGACAGGTTGAACGCCACCAGCCCGGCCGAGAAGATCGCCGTCGCGGTCAGGACGCCGGGCAGGCGGCGGTCGGCCAGCAGCGCCTCGTAATTGGCCGTGCCCTGGTAGGTGAAGGTGCCCGCCAGCACGTTCCATTCGTGCAGCGAGTACCAGACCACCAGCCCCAGCGGGATCAGCACGAAGACGGTGACCCCGATCATCTGCGGGGCAATGAACAGATACCCCACAAGGCTGTCGCGGCGCGCCATCGTCCAGAACGGCGGGCGATAGGGGCCCGGATCGTGAGGGGTCGGGCGCGCCGCGTCGGTCATGGTTCCGCCCCGCCTTACAGCAGCGGCTCGATGGCGGCGCAGGCGCTGTCCAGCACCGCCTGAACATCCGCGCCCGGTTGCCAAAGCGCGTCGAGTTCGGCGCGCACGGTCTGCTGGATCTGGGCAAAGCCTTCATGCCCCGGGATCACGGTGCCGTTCGAGATGCCCTGCACCACAACCGCCTCGATCTGGTCGGGGGTCAGCAGCGGGTTGGTGGCGGCCAGCGTCTCGGTGTTCAGCAGGGCCTGCCGCGCGGGCGGGAAGAACTGCGCCAGCTTCAGGCTGTTTTCCGGGCTCGTCATGAACGCCAGGAACCCGGCCGCGGCTTCGGCATTGGGCGACGCGGCAAAGACACCGATGGCCGCCTGCCCGATCACCGCATAATCCCCCGCCGGTCCCGACGGCAGCGGCACCAGATCCCAGTCGAACGGGTTCTCCTTGGGCAGAAGCGACGCGCGGCTGATCTGCGTGACGGTCAGCGCGGCCTCGCCCGCGAAGAAATCCACCGCCTCACCGGGGCCGGGGATCGCGCCTGCGTCGAAGATCGCGCCGTGCACGGCGGTCATGGCGGCCACCATCTCGGGCGCGTTCAGTGTGCAGGTATCCCCCGCCGCATCCCAGGGTGCCGCGCCCCAGCCCTTGAAGATCGGCGCCAGCAACTGCCAGTTCTGGTAGTTGAAGTCGCGCGGCACCAGCCCCTGCGATCCGTTCGCCTTGACCGCCGCCGCCAGCGCCAGCGCGCTGTCCCAGGTCCAGTTGCCCTCGGCGATCAGGTCGGCCGGCGTTTTCTGCCCTGCCGCGCGGACCAGATCCTCGTTCACGAACACGCCGAAGGGCGAGGTCGAGAACGGGTAGGCATACAGCACGCCATCCTTGCGCCACAGCGCCGTCGCCCCTTCGGTCACGTCGTCGTAGGCGTAGCCCTCGGTCGCGGTGAACACCGGCGACAGCGGCAGCAATGCGCCCGATCCGATGAAGTCGGCGGCGGTCGTCTCGAAGATCCAGGCCAGATCGGGCGGGTTGCCGCCGGCGATCTGGGTGGTCAGCGTGGTGGTGTAGTCGTTGAAGGGCAGCGTCTCGAAGGTGACGTTGACGCCGGGGTTCGCCGCCGCGTAGTCGGCCGCGATCCCGTTGAACAGCGCCAGATGCGCCTCGTTCGCGCTCCAGATCGTCATGCGCAGGTCCTGCGCGGCGGCAGGCAGCGCCAGGGCCGCGAAGGCGGCGGTGGTCAGCAGGTGTCTCATGGTATCCTCCCCTTTGTTGTGGTTGTCCCGGTCGTCGTCAGTAGCCGCGGATGTCGGGCCAGCGCGTCTCGACCCCGGCGCGCTCGATCACCTGGATGAAGTCCGCCAGCCGACGGTCGTCGGCCTGCACCGCATGCGGCGTGTCGCCAGTCGTCAGGCAGTGCGCCGCCAGCCAGCCAGCCGCCTCGCCCACGTTCCATTCGACGGGGTGCAGACGATAGCAGCCGTTGGTGATGTGGGTCGTCCCGATCATCTTGCCCGCGGCGATCAGGTTGGTCATGCGACGCGGAACCAGCGCGCCGAGCGGAATCTCGAACGGACAGGACGGCACGTCGATGTAGTTGTCGCCCCCGGTCGAGGGGTGCAGGTCGATCCGGTACATGCCGGTGCCCACGCTGTCGCGGTAGTTGACGGCCCCGGCCTCGCCGCGGACGGCGTAGGACAGGTCCTGTTCCACCACGGTGGTGACGGCGCGGATCCGGCGGCTTTCGCGGATGTAGGGCGCCATCGCCAGGCCGTGTTCGGTCCCGGTGACGTCGCCGCGCAGGCGCAGGCCCGGGAACCCCTGCCCGCCGTCCACGCGCGGCGCCTCGGTCTGCAGCCAGTAGAACACCGCCATCGACAGTTCGGCCGCGCGCGCCAACCGCCGGGCCTGCTCGTCCTCGGGAATGTCGATGATCGGTGCCTCCATGTAGTCGATCATCGGCCAGTTCACGAGGCAGATGTCGGACGCATAGGCGCCGGGCACGAAGTTGCGCCGCGCGGCGATGCGGCGGAACGTCCACAGGTTGCCGTCGCCCGGATTGCGGCGCTGGTCGGCATCGACCAGCAGCGGATCGTCGTCGGGGTTCGGGGTGAAGCTGCGTTCCACGATTTCCAGCGTGCGCGGATGCGGCGCGCGGAACCCGATCAGCGGCCCGCCCCAGAACGACGGTTGCACGGCACGCCAGTGGTCGTAGTTCGGCGGCCGGTCGATGACGTGGTTGCCGTCCACATGGTCCATGGCAAAGCAGATCGACACGGCCTGCTGGTTGTCGGGCTGGGCCGTCGCCGGGGCGCTGGGCTCGCCCGTTTCCGATTGCGCCTCGAACCCTGTGACGTATTCCGTGCCTGTCAGCGGCAACAGATCGCCCAGTTCGGTCGCATCCAGAAAGTAGCGCGCGGTCACGGTCAGGCGCTCGCCGCTGTCGCGGTGGCGCAGGGTCACGCTGTCCACCCGGTCGCCGGTGGTCCCGGCCGCGACGGGCTTCCAGGGTTGCAGGACCCGCAACCGGCCCGCCCCGATCCAGGGCATCAGCCAGGCCTGCATCACGGCCAGGGGCACGCGGGGTTCCACGCACATCCGGCTGACCCAACCCGCACCGGGGTTCAGGTCCTCCCAGGCGCGGGCGGCTTCGGTCAGGGGGTAGTTGTCGCGGTAGAACTGGCGGATCGCGCGGCGCAACGCGCGAAAGCTGCGCGGGGCGCCACAGGCCTCGATCCAGCTGTGTTCGTCCGAAGGGACGGCCTGCGAGGTCATCTGGCCGCCGATCCAGTCGAATTCCTCGGTCAGGATGACGCGCGCGCCGCCCTTCAGCGCCGCCAACGCCGCGGCCACGCCGCCCAGGCCACCCCCGATGATCGCCACCTCGGCGTGCAGTTCCTTCACGATACGTCCTTTCCAGTGGTCAGGTCGGCGAGCGTCTCGCCCATCTCGACGCTGCAGGTCAGCAGTTCCTGCGTCACGCCGCCGCCGCGCAGCCGCGCGACCAGCGCCGCGGTGGCGCGGCGGCCCATCTCTTCGCGCGGGATGCCGTAGGAGGCGAATTCCACTGCCGCGCTGGGCGACCGGACGTGGCTGCCCAGGACCACCAGCGACAGATCCCGCGGCAGTCGCAGCCCGGCGGCGCAGGCGGCGGCGTGCAGGGCCACGGCGTCGGCGCGTTCGGTGAAGAAGGCTACCGTGGCACCGGATTGCCGGATGCGGGCCAAGAGCTCGGCCCCGGGCGTTCCCGCTACGGGAACATGCAGGGCCAGCCGCGCGTCGGGCGCGCCTTCGGCCAGGCCTGCCGCAAAACCCGCCCAGCGGTCGCGCGAGGCTTCCACGTCGGCGGACGGGCCGACATAGGCGAAGGCGCGATGCCCTCGGCCAAGCGCGGCGCGCACCAGCGCCCGCGTCGCGGCATCGTAGTCGGCCCCGACGAAGGGCACCGGCCCGCCCGCATCGTCGCGGCGGCCGATGGCGACGAAGGCGAAGTCCTCGGCCACCAGGCGGCGCAGTTCCTCGCGGTCGAAGGCGCGTCCCAGGATCAGGCATCCGTCCGCCAGGCGCAGCCGGCTGCCGCCATCGAAGATCTTCTTTGCGCCGCCCGTGCCGCGCGATCCGCCCGTCATCAGCAACAGGTCATAGCCCGCCTCGGCCGCAGCTTCCTCGATCCCCTGCAGGAACGGTGTGAAAAAGTCCGATTGGTCGACCGGGAAGGCGGGTTCGTAGGTGAACACGCCCAGAATCCGGTTCTGCCCCCGCACCATGCGCTGTGCCACCGGGTCGGCGACATAGCCGGTCTCTGCGATGATCGACAGCACGCGTTCCCGTGTCTCGTGCGGAATGCGGGTCGATGGCGACGCGCCGTTCAGCACTACCGATACCGTGGCCTGACTGACGCCAGCCAGCCGGGCGATGTCGCGCTGGGTCAGGCGACGCATGGCGGCTTCGATCTGATGATACGAATCAGCAAGATGATTATTCGTATCAGCAAAGTCCCGGTCCGCCAACCGGTCTGGCTTCGCCGGGGCAATCATCCGGTTCAGAGCCGTGTGAGTGCCGGTCCGGCAAGGCTTGTCCTTTGGGGCACGACCCCTAGAAGGAGGCTCGCGCGCGACAGGGGGGGCGGGTCAGGTGACAGGCGCAGCGGACGCGACGATCGGGCTGGCGGGACGCCCCGGGCCGCAGCGGTTGGTTCTGCTGACAGGCCTCGTGTTGCTGTTGGCCGGGACGATCCATGTCGCCGCTGCGGCCTCGGTCCGGCTGGCGGCCCTGTGGCTGATCGGGGGCGCGCTGGGCTTTGCGCTGTATCACGCCGCCTTCGGCTTCACCGGGGCCTGGCGCACCGCCATCCAGACCGGGCGCGGCGGCGCGGTGCGCGCGCAGATGCTGATGCTGGGCGTGGCGGTCGTGATCTTCTTTCCCGCGCTCGACGCGGGCAGCCTGTTCGGCCAGCCGGTGCGTGGCTTTGTCTTTCCCGCCGGGTGGGAGGTCGCCCTGGGCGCCTTCCTTTTCGGTATCGGGATGCAGCTGGGCGGCGGCTGCGCGTCGGGGACGCTGTACGCCAGTGGCGGGGGTGACACGCGGCAGATGGTAACCCTGGCCTTCTTCATCGTCGGCATGACCCTTGGCGCCTGGGATGTGGATCGCTGGGCCGACCTGCCCACGCTGCCGCCCGTGTCGCTGCCCGCCACGCTGGGCCTGTGGCCGGCGCTGGCGCTGAACCTGGCGGTCTTTGCGGGGGTGGCGGGACTGCTGGCGCAACGGGAACGCCGCCTGACCGGCACGGTCGAGCCGCTGTTTCGCCGCGACGGACACGGCATTCTGTCCGGTCCTTGGCCGCTGGCCTGGGCGGCGCTGGCGCTTGCGCTGCTGAACGCGGCGACGCTGGTGCTGTCGGGGCGGCCATGGGGCATCACCCAGGCCTTCGCTACCTGGGGGTCGCGCGCCGCCGAATGGGCCGGGATCGCCGACCCGGTGTTCTGGCCCTACTGGGAGGACCCGACCCGCATCGACCTGCTGCACCGCCCGCTGGTGCAGGACGCCACGCATCTGATGAACCTGGGCCTGGTGCTGGGCGCCTTCCTGGCGGCCGCGCTGGCGGGGCGGTTTGCACCCACCTGGCGGATCGGCCTGCGCCCCCTGGCCGCCGCCGTGATCGGCGGGCTGATGCTGGGATACGGCGCGCGCATGGCCTTTGGCTGCAACATCAGCGCCTTCTTCTCGGGCGTCGCGTCGGGCAGCCTGCATGGATGGGTCTGGATCGCCGCTGCCCTGCCGGGAACCTGGATCGGCATCCGCCTGCGCCCCCTGTTCGGGCTGTAAAGGGAACGACGTTCCCTGGCGAGGGCGGCATTTGGAATTGCCCGATTGCGGCGACATCCCTAGGGTGCCGCCAATCGCCCTGCGAACGACGGGGCAAGGGGGAAGGCGCGAACGATGACACGACCGACACTGATCGCCGCGGCGCTGGCCGCGGTATCCACCTTTGGACCTGCCGCCGCGCAGGACGGGACGCCCTTGATCGCGCAGGCCTGCGCGGGCTGCCATGGGCAGGGCGGCGCGGGGATGGGCGAGGTGCCCGTCATCGCCGGCAAGAACCGCGATACCTTCCTCGAGGTCTGGCAGGCCTTCCGCGCCGATGAGCGCCCGGCCACGATCATGAACCGGATCGCCAGGGGCTATACAGACGACGAGGTCGCGATCCTCGCCGACTACTTCGCGTCGCAGCGGTAAGGAGAGCCCCGATGACAGCCATCACCCGGATTTCCCGCCGCCGCTTCGGCACCCTCGCCGCGGCGACCACTGCCGCCCTTGCCGCGCCCGCCTATGTGCGCGCGCAGACAACTGCCCGCCTTGTGATCGTCGGTGGCGGGTTCGGCGGCGCCTCGGCCGCACGCTTTGCCAGCATCGCCTATCCCGGCGTCGCAGTAACACTGGTGGAACCGCAGACGTCCTTCGTGACCTGCCCCTATGGCAACCTGATCCTCGGCGGCAAGCGCGAGCTGTCCGACATAACCCATTCCTATGACGGCCTGCGCGCCCGCGGAATCGAGGTGATCCACGACCGCGCCGCCGGGATCGACCCGGGTGCGCGCAATGTGACCCTCGCGGGCGGGCAGGTCCTGGCCTACGACAAGCTGATCCTGTCGCCCGGCATCGGCCTGCAATGGGACGCAATCGAGGGCTATGACGAAGCCGCGTCGGAGGTGTTCCCGCACGCCTGGATCGGCGGTGACGGCAGCCAGATCACCACGCTGCGCGCGCAGCTTCAGGCGCTGCCGCAGGGTGGGGTCGTGGGCCTGGCCATTCCCGGCAACCCGTTCCGCTGCCCACCCGGCCCCTATGAACGCATCAGCATGATCGCGCACTACCTGAAGCAGGCCAATCCGACGGCCAAGATCCTGGCCTTCGACGCCAAGGAAGGGTTCTCTAAGCAGGGGCTGTTCCAGGATGCCTGGGCGGAGCTCTATGGCGACATGATCGAATGGGTGCCGGGCAACGCCGACGGCAAGATCGTGC
>CAYYOE010000110.1:0-9331 GCA_964473055.1 uncultured Rhodobacterales bacterium
GCCATTCCGCCGAGGTGGCGTTGGAATCATGCGTCAGGTAGTCGGGGTTCATGTAGCCGCCCAGCGCCTTCAGCATCTCCAGCGTGGCGACACCAGCGGGGTTGTTGACCGACACCTGGGCCGTGCCGGGAGCAAAGAACTGCCCGCCGTGGCCGATGTACATGTTGGTGAATTCCTGCGCCAGGTTCCAGCCCGCCGCATAGGCGCCGCCCAGCGGGAACTGCATCTTGCCCGACGCGCGGATCGCTTCGGCGGCGGCCAGAACCTCTTCGTAGCTGGTCGGCACCGCGATGCCGAGGTCGTTCAGCACGTCCTCGCGGTAGATCAGGTGCTGGGCGTTGGCCATGAAGGCCACGGCCATGATCTTGCCGTCGATGCTGATCAGGTTGCTGGGGCTGAGGGACTGGCCATGGGCTGCGACCAGATCGTCCAGCGGGCGGATCACGTCCTCGTTGATCAGGGCGACGATGGACGAGTTGGCGATGATCGCCGAGGTGTATTCCGGGGGCGTGGTGGACATGCCCGCCACGTTGATCGTCTGGTGCTGCGAGGTCAGGTTCGCACGCACCGTCACGCCGTCGCCCGCGCATTCCGCGGCGCGGGCGGCCACCGCCTGGATCGCGGGGAATTCGTTGCCCACGATCGACACGTTGCCGGCCGTGATGCCGCAACCGGCCAGCGCGCCGCCGGCCGTGGTGGCCAGCGCCGTGGCGCCGAGAAGTGCAGACAGGGCTAGGCCCCGCATGGAAATGGTCATTTGTCGTCTCCCTGAGCGTTATGCGCCGGGGCCATGGTCGCGCCGGCGGGACTCGTCTGTCATGGTCCTACCTGAATGCTGAGGCGTTTTGCATTCGTATGCAAGATTTTTCTTGCAAGAGATTTCAATGCGGTATGAAGCTGTTGCCGCGCACGGGTGGAGTCGTCGACCATGCTGACGGAAGGGTTCGAACCAGAGGCCACGCCCGATACGGGGCTGCGGGCGGGGGTGATTGACCGGCTGCGGCGGCTGGCCGAGGCGCGGGGCGAAGGGCTGGCCGAGGCGCTGGCGGCGCTGGCGGTGCCGGATGCCCAGTGGCGCGCAGCGCACCCGATGAACGAGGTTGCGGGCAACGCGGGCGCAGAGGCCGCGATCTGGGGGCCGCTGACCCGGGCGCTGCCCGATCTGGAGCGACGCGACACGGTGTTCGTGGGCGGCACCTACCAGGGGCGGACGTATCTGGCAGCCGTGGGGCATTATTGCGGGACATGGCGGCGCGACTGGCTGGGCATCCCGGCGACAGGCAAGACCCTGTATCTGCGCTATGGCGAGGTCTGGCAGATCGGGCCGGACGGGCGCGTGGTGCAGGCGAACCTGCTATGGGATGTGCTGGACGCGATGCGGCAGGCGGGGGTCTGGCCGCTGGCGCCATCGCTGGGGGTGGAGGGGATGTGGCCAGGGCCGCTGACCGCCGATGGCGTGCGGCTGGTCCCGTCCGACGCGGTGGAAGGGCGGGCCAGTCTGGACCAGACCCTGCGGATGCACCGGACGCTGGCGGAACACGACGACCGCGCGAACCTTTCCCGCGACAGCCTGATCGCCATGCCGCAGTGCGACCACTGGCACCCGAAGATGATGTGGTACGGACCCGCGGGCATCGGCACGACGCGCGGGCTGGACGGGTTTGTCGATGGCCACCAGTTGCCGTTCCGCGTGGCCTTCCACCGCCCGCAGGGCACGTTCGAGGAGGTCACCGCCGAACGCGCGCGGCACGGTGCGGGCCACTACATCCGCATCGGCGACGGGCCCTATTCGGTGACGGGCGGCTGGCCGTCCGTCTATGCAATGCACATGGGCGGCGGGTTCTGCGGGCTGCCGCCGTCAGGCCGCCCGGTGTTCATGCGGGTGATGGACTTCTACCTGCACCACGAAGGGCTGATCCGCGAGAACTGGGTGCCGCTCGATATGCTGGACCTGTTCCGCCAGATGGGCGTGGACCTGATGGCCCGGATGGCCGAGGTGTTGCGGCGCTGAGCCGATCCATCCCGGCCATCCCGACTCAGTACCGGGCCGACCGTTCCTCTTGCCGGTCCAGCCAGTCGCGGAGGTCGGCCTCGGCCCGTTCCAGGGTGGGCAGGTTCAGCAGGCGCCGCAGGATCGCAACCGAGACCGCCCGTCCCCGCAGGTTGTAGCGGCCCGTGTCGCCGCGGCCCCCTGTTCCGCCGTGCACACCGAGCTTGTCGTAGATCGACTGCAACCGGTTCTGCACCGACCGCAGCGACAGCCCCCGCCGTTCCGAGATTGCCCGGTCGGTCAGCCCCAGGGCGATGTCCAGCAGCACTTCGTATTCCGCCTCGGTCACGCCCGCCGACAGGGCCTGCGCCATCTGCTGCGTGCCGCGCACCTCGCCGTCAATGACGCACTGGTTTTCGACGAAGATCCCGCGCAGGGCCAGCCGCAGCCGTTCGTCCGAGGCCGACTTCAGCACATAGCCATAGGCCGCGCCGGGTGGCACGATGCGGCTGACGCCGCGCACATAGGCCTCGTCCGAATAGTTCGACCAGAACAGGATGCGCGTACCCGGACGTTCCCGCCAGATCGCGCGGGCGGCGTCGATGCCGGTGCGGGGCTGCATCTGGAGGTCCATCACCACATGGGCGTCCGGAACCTCGCGCGCGCGTGTCTCGCCCTCGGCGCCGTTGGCGGCTTCGATCACGTCGTCGCATTCGGGCAGGGCCGAGCGCACCGCCTCGCCCAGATAGGCGCGGTGGAGGGGATCATCCTCGACGATCAGGACGCGCATCAGCGGACCTCCGTGTCGGGTGCGGCCCTGGAAGATCCGGCGCGGGCCGGCGCCCCGTCGGGCAGGTCCAGTGCCACCCGCATCATGGTGCCGGCCCCGTCCGGCCCGGTGCCCAGGGCAAAACGCCCGCCGACCAGCCGCGCCCGGGTGCGCATGTTGTCGATGCCTGCGCCGCCGCGCCGCCGCGCGGACCCGATCCCGCGCCCGTCGTCGGCCACCGTCACCACGATCTGTCCATCCTCCAGGTCCAGCCGGACCGCCACGCGCGATGCGCCCGCATGGCTGACGGCGTTGTTCACCGCTTCCTGCACGATCCGCAGCAGCGTGACCGAGGCCGTGGGCGGCAGCCGGTCGACCGCGCCGCCGGTCTCGTCCACCATCGTTGCCCGGATCGGGTGCCCGCCGTCGCGCACCGCGCGGTCCAGGTGGTATTCAACGGCCTCGGCCAGGCCGAACAGGTGCAGGACCGTGGGCTTGGCGTCCTCGATGATCTGGCGCAGGCCCGACATGCTGGCCTGCAGGCTGTCGCGCAGCGCCCCGATCTCGACCGGGTCCGCCGCGCCCTGTTCCAGCCGTTCCAGCCGCCGCGCCAGCCGCGTCAGGTCGGCCAGGGTCTGGTCGTGCAGTTCCATGCCGATGCGCTGGCGCTCGGCCTCCAGCGCCTCGGTCAGACGCAGGGCGCCCTGGCGCAACCCTTCCTCGCGCGCGCGGGCCTCGGCCTCGACGATGGCGGACTGGCGCGCGTCGTCGGCCGCGCGCAGGGCGAAGAAGTAGGGCGCCAGGATTTCGGCCAGGTAGCGGGCGTTGCGCACGTCGGCCGGGCCATAGACCCCCGGTTCGTGGCGCGAGAATGACAGCGCCCCGATGACCTGACCGTGCACGACCATGGGCAGGTGGACCCGCGCGCGCAAGTCGTGGTCGTGGATCGGGCGGGTGAAGGCGCCGGGAAAGTGGAAGCGGTCGTCGCGGGTGGCGTCCTCGGTCAGCAGATGGTCGACCTCGCCGGTCAGCAGGGACCGGATCGGGCTTTGCGCCACGGGGGCCTGCGGGGCGCTGCCCCAGGCGGTGTCGATCCCGGTCTCGTAGGCGGTGTGGACCTTGCCGTCGTGGCGCACGATGCAGACGTCGAGATGGTCATGCGGCACGATCCGGGCGACCTCTGCCGCCACGGCGCGGATTGCCGACAGGAAATCGAGCTGCCCCGCCAGCAGGCGCGAGATGCGAAAGAACTGGTTCAGCCGCGCGTCGCGACCGGTCTTCGGCATCGTCCTGTCCTCCCCTTGCTGCCATGATGGACCTGTCGTGCCCCGCACGGAAGGGGGGCGCGCGCAGGCGCCTTGCGGGAACCCGCACAAGACGCGCGACAACCCGCAGCGGGCCTGCCAGTTCGCCCCTAGGCAGGGGCCGCCCCGTAGCGGCACAGTGCCCCTGCGGGAGAGGAGCCCGCTTAACGGACATGATCGGACGAGGGGTCGGCTACATGGCCCCGGTCCGGGGGGGAGACGAGATGAAGAAGACGATCCTTCTGACAACCGCGCTGGCCGCGGCGCTGGGCGCCATGGCGACGACGGCCGCGGCCGATACCTCGGACAAGCGTATCGCGCTGTCGAACAACTATGCGGGCAATTCCTGGCGCCAGGCCATGCTGACCAGTTGGGAAACCGTGACCGGGCCTGCCGTGGCCGAAGGCGTGGTGGCAGCAGCCGATGCCTTCACCACGGCCGAGAATTCGGCCACCGAACAGGCGGCGCAGATCCAGAACATGATCCTGCAGGGCTATGACGCCATCGTGCTGAACGCGGCCTCGCCCACGGCGCTGAACGGCGCAGTGAAAGAGGCCTGCGACGCGGGCATCGTGGTGGTCAGCTTCGACGGCATCGTGACGGAACCCTGCGCCTGGCGGATCGCGGTCGATTTCCAGGAAATGGGCCGGGTGCAGGTGGAATACCTCGCCGGGCGTCTGCCCGAAGGCGGCAACCTTCTGGAAATCCGCGGTCTGGCCGGTGTCTTCGTGGATGACGAGATCAGCGCTGGCATCCATGCGGGCGTGGCCGAGTTCCCGCAGTTCGGCATCGTGGGGTCGGTTCACGGCGACTGGGCGCAGGATGTGGCGCAGCGTGCGGTCGCGGGCATCCTGCCCAGCCTGCCGGACATCGTCGGCGTGGTGACGCAGGGCGGCGACGGATATGGCGCGGCGCAGGCCATCGCGGCGGCGGGGCGCGATACGCCGGTGATCGTGATGGGCAACCGGCAGGACGAACTGGTCTGGTGGAAGGAACAGAAGGACGCGAACGGCTACGAGACGATGTCGGTGTCGATCGCGCCCGGCGTGTCGACGCTGGCCTTCTGGGTCGCGCAGCAGATCCTGGACGGGCGCGATGTGCCGCAGGACCTGATCGTGCCTTTCCTGACCATCAGCCAGGACAGCCTGGATGCCGATCTGGCCAACACGCCCGAGGGCGGGGTGGCGAATGTCGAGTATTCGCTGGACGATGCGCTTGAGGTGATCGCGGGAGGTTGACGGGCCCCGAGCAGGACCCGTCCGGGGCCGGTTGCGGCCGGCCCCGGACGCCCGTGATGCGATGAACACAGCCGTTCCCCTGATCTCTGTCACCGGTGCGCGGGTTCGCTTTGGCGAGGTGCGCGCGCTGGATGGTGCTGACCTGGCGGTGATGCCCGGGGAGTGCCTGGGCCTTGTCGGGCACAACGGGGCGGGCAAGTCGACCATGGTCAACGTCCTGAATGGCGGGCTGTCCCCGCAGGAAGGGCGGATCGCGGTGGATGGCACGCCGCTGCAGGACACGGGACCGCGCTGGGACGTGGCCGCGGCGCGCGCCTTCGGGCTGCGCTGCGTGTTCCAGGAATTGTCGCTGTGCCCGAACCTGACCGTCGCCGAGAACGCGCGTCTGTTGCACCGGGCCGATTTCGGCTGGCGCTGGCGCGGTGCGGCGCGGCGTCTGGCGGTGGCGGCGCTGGACCGGGTGTTCCCGGGGCACGGCATCGACGCGCGGGCGCAGGTCGGCAGCCTGCCCATTGCGCAGCGCCAG
This sequence comes from uncultured Rhodobacterales bacterium, assembly GCA_964473055.1. Classification (GTDB taxonomy): domain Bacteria; phylum Pseudomonadota; class Alphaproteobacteria; order Rhodobacterales; family Rhodobacteraceae; genus UBA996. The sequence continues at coordinate 5,828 of CAYYOE010000110.1, forward strand.
ATGGTCGAGGTGGCGCTGGCCTTCGCCGAGACCGCAACGCCGCCGCGGCTGGTGATCCTGGACGAACCCACGTCGTCGCTGGATGCAGGGATCGCGGGGCAGCTTCTGGACCATGTGCGGCGGTTCGTGGCCGGGGGGGGCGCGGTGATCCTGATCTCGCATATCCTGCCCGAGATCCTGGGCAGCGCGACACGGGTCGTTGTGATGAAGGACGGTCGCGTGGTGGCCGACCGCCCGGCGCAAGAGTTCTCGCAGGAGGGCCTGGTGGCGGCCATGGGATCGGCGACGGCGGCACTGGCGCGGCAGGCGCGCCGGGCGACCGTGGCATCCGAGGCGCGGGTGTCCATGCCCTCGCCCGGGGGGGTGACGGTGCGCGCGGGCCGGGGCGAGGTGATCGGGCTGACGGGTCTGTCGGGGCACGGGCAGACCGAGCTGTTGCGCCGCCTGCACGCGCGGCTGTCGCCCGCCTGGCACCCGGTGCGGCGCCCGCGCGTGGCCTTCGTGGCGGGTGATCGGCAACTGGACGGGGTGTTCCCGCTGTGGTCGATCCGCCGCAACCTGACGCTGTCTGCGCTGTCTGCGCTGACCCGCCGCGCGCTGGTGGATCGCCCCGCCGAGGCGCGCGCGGCCGAGGACTGGCGTGGCCGCATCGGTATCCGGTCCCCCGACATGGGGCTGCCGATCCTGTCGCTGTCAGGCGGCAACCAGCAGAAGGTGCTGTTCGCCCGCGCGCTGCTGGCCGCAGCCCCGGTGGTGCTGATGGACGACCCGATGCGCGGCGTGGACGTGGGCACCAAGCGCGAGGTCTATGGCATCATCCGCGCCGAGGCCGAGGCGGGCCGCACCTTCCTGTGGTATTCGACCGAGATCGAGGAAATGGAATACTGCGACCGCGTCTATGTGTTCCGCGAAGGCGCGGCGGTGGCCGAGCTTGTCGGCGATGACATCACCGAGGCGGCGATCCTGGCCGCGTCCTTTGCAGGGGCCGCCGCATGAGGATCACGCCGGACATGATCCGTGTCGCGGTGCCTTTCGTGGCCCTGGCGGCCCTGCTGGCGGGGGTGTTCTGGCTGCAGCCGCGCGCGATGAGCTACAACGGGCTGAACCTGCTGTTCAACCTGGCGGTGCCGATCGCGCTGGCGACGCTGGCGCAGATGTTCATCCTGGCGGTCAACGATCTTGACCTGTCAATGGGTGCATTCGTCAGCTTCGTCGCCTGCGTGACGGCCACCTTCCTGAAGGACACGCCCTTGCTGGGGGTGGCGATCCTGCTGGCGGCCATTGCCGTCTATGCGGCACTTGGGGTGATCATCTACCTGCGCAACCTGCCCGCCATCGTGGTCACGCTGGGCATGAGTTTCGTCTGGACGGGGCTGGCCGTGATGATCCTGCCCGCGCCGGGCGGTTCGCCCCCCGACTGGCTGCGCGCCCTGATGACGGTCAAGCCGCCCCTCGTGCCCATGGCCATCGTGGCCAGCGTCCTGATTGCGGGGGTGGCGCATCTGGTCGTCGCGCGGTCGACGCTGGGGGTGCTGATCCGCGGTGTGGGCGGCAACCAGCGGTCGGTCGCCCGGGCGGGGTGGAGCGTGGTGCAGGCACGGGCGGCGGCCTATGCGCTGGCGGGGCTGTTCGCCGTGCTGGCGGGGATGGCGCTGGTGGGGCTGACCACGTCGGCCGACGCCAACATCGCGCTACGCTACACGCTTCTGTCCATCGCCGGGGCGATCCTGGGCGGGGCCGAGTTCACGGGGGGGCGCATCTCGCCCGTGGGGGCGGTCGTGGGGGCGTTGACGCTGGCGCTGGCGGGATCGTTCCTGTCGTTCCTGCGGTTGTCGCCCGACTGGCAGATCGGCGCACAGGGGGCGATCCTGATCCTTGTGCTGGCGCTGCGGCTGGGGCTCGATGCGCTGGAACGGCGGGGGGTGCGGCGATGAGCGTGTTGCGGCGTCCCTGGCTGTGGGCCTGGATCGCGGCGGCGGCGGTCTACGGCGTGACGATCGCGGCCACGGCGGGGGCCAGTGCGGCGGGTCTGGCGCAGGCGACGCTGACCTTCGCAGCCTTCAGCGTGATCGTCGGGCTGGGGCAGATGTTCGTCATCACGCTGGGGCCGGGCAACGTGGACCTGTCGATCCCCGCCACGATGACGCTGTCGGGAACCGTGTCGCTGAAACTGATGGCGGGGGCGGACGCGATGATCCTGCCGGGCATCGCCGTGGCCGTCGGGTTGGGGGCCGGGGTGGGGGTTGCGAACTATGCGCTGATCAAGGCGCTGCGCATCCCGCCGATCATCGCAACGCTGGCGCTGGCCTTCATCATCCAGTCCGCAGCGATCTGGACGAACCGGGGCCTGCGGGTGAAGCCGCCGCCGATCCTGGCCGATTTCAGCATCGGCAGCCTGTGGGGGGTGCCGAATGTCGCGCTGGTGGCGCTGGCGCTGACGGTGCTGGCCTGGGTCCTGTTGAACCGGGCCGCCTATGGCCGCCGGGTCTGCGCCATCGGGCAGAGCCTGCCCGCCGCAGCCCGCGCCGGGGTGCCTGTGGATGGCGTGCGCCTGCTGACCTATGTGCTCTGTGCCACGCTGGCGGGCCTCTGCGGGTTCCTGTTGTCGTGCTTTTCGGGGGGGGCCGCCCTGAACATGGGGGCGGAGTATCTGCTGATCTCGATCGCCGTGGTGGTCATCGGCGGGTCGTCCGTTGCCGGGGGCAATTCGAACGTGCCGGGGATCTGGGGGGCGGCGCTGTTCCTGTTCCTGGTCGTGTCGATGCTGAACACCTACGGCTTCGGCGCGGGACCAAGGCTGATCCTGACCGGGCTTATCATCATTGCCGTCATCCTCGCCGCCAGCGTGCGGGGCCGGACGGCCGCGGGAGGCTGACATGAACCAACCCTTCTACGAGAGCCATGATCCGCGCTTTCTCGACTGCGTGGTGCCCTATGGCCCGATGGACGAGATCGCCACCGGCTGCCGCTGGACGGAAGGGCCGGTCTGGTTCGGCGATCACGATTGCCTGCTGTTTTCCGACATCCCGAACGAACGCATCCTGCGCTGGACACCCGGCGTGGGCGTCAGCACCTTCCGGCAGCCGTCGAACTTTGCCAATGGCCACACCCGCGACCGGCAGGGGCGGCTGGTGTCCTGCGAACACGGCGGGCGGCGCGTCACGCGGACCGAGGCCGATGGCACGATCACCGTACTGGCCGACAGCCATGGCGGGCGGCGGCTGAATTCGCCCAACGATGTGGTGGTGTCCTCCGACGGGGCGGTGTGGTTCACCGACCCGACCTACGGCATCCTGTCGGATTACGAAGGCTACCGCGCCGAGCCGGAACAGGACACGCGCCATGTGTTCCGCATCGATCCCGCGTCTGGCGCGCTTGCCCCGGTCGTCAGCGATTTCGTGCAGCCGAACGGGCTGTGCTTCTCACCCGACGAAAGCGTGATGTACATTGCCGAAAGCGGGTCGAGCCACGACCCCGCAGTGCCCTCGGTCATCCGCCGCTTCC
>CAYYOE010000111.1:0-9323 GCA_964473055.1 uncultured Rhodobacterales bacterium
CCCTCGGGCACGCAAGGGTTCTGGCTGAACCTGCGGCGCGAGAAATTCGCCGACCCCCGCGTGCGCGAGGCGCTGGGGATGATGTTCAACTTCGAATGGTCGAACCGCACCCTGTTCTTCGGCCTCTATGACCGAACCGACAGCTTCTGGGAGAACTCCGATCTCCAGGCCGAAGGGTCGATCCCGCCCGAGGAACTGGCGATCCTGGAACCCTTCCGCGACCGCCTTCCCGTGTCCGTGTTCGACGCGCCGGCCTTCGTGCCCCCGGTCCTGCCCGAGGACCAGCAAATGGACCGCGTCACCCTGCGCCGGGCGGGCGAGTTGCTGGACGCGGCGGGCTGGGCCATCGGAAACGATGGCCGCCGCCGCAATGCCGCGGGCGAGGTGCTGGAGCTTGTGTTCCTGGAAGACAATCCCGCATTCGAACGCATCGCGCTGCCCTTCATCCAGAACCTCGAACGTCTGGGCGTGGCCGCGAGCATCGAGATGGTGGACGCCGCCCAGGCGCAGGAACGCCAGAAGCGGTTCGACTACGACGTGATCGCGGGACGTCTGGTCATGTCGATGTCGCCTTCGGTCGAATTGCGCACGATCTTCGGGACGGCGGGGGCGGGGGCGGAAGGGTCGCTGAACTTCTCGGGCCTCGCCGACCCTGTGGTAGACGACCTGATCGAACTGATCGTGGCAGCCCGCACCCGCGAAGAGATGACGGTGCGGGTCCGGGCACTGGACCGGGTGCTGCGCGCCATGCACATCTGGGTGCCGAACTGGTACAAGGGCAGCCACTGGGTGGCCTACTGGGACGTGTTCGGAATCGGCGACAAGCCCGCCTTCGCCCGCGGCGACGCCTGGTGGTGGTGGGACCAACCGCGGTTCGATGCCCTGCGCGCGGCGGGCGTTCTGCGCTGACGCCTCAGGGCAGCCGGTCGTAGCCCTGCGGCGCGGTCGGCTCCAGCCCGGCCAGCGGCATGTCCCGCACCTGGCGCAGTAGCCCGATCACACCCGCGATGTTGTGGTCGGCCAGCGCGCGGCCCTTCTCGGCGGTGGCCAGATGCGCCTCGCCCACCGTGCCCGCGGGGTTCAGGTCGGACGCCACCCAGCCGTAAGCCACATTTCCGATGGGCGAGATCGGCGCCTGCTCTGCCGTCGACCGGAAGTCCTGGGCCTGGGACATGTCCACCACGTCCGGCCGGAACGCGAGCATCAGGGACGTCTCCACATCACCGCCATGGATGCCGAAAGCGCGTTCCCGGTCGGAAAACAGCCCCGGCGGCTGGCCGAAGGCGCCCCAGCCCGCGCGCACCACCAGCATCCCCGCCCGCACCCGCAACTCGCGGCTGACGATGGAAATCAGGTCCACGTTGCCGCCGTGACTGTTCAGGATCACCATCTTCCGCACACCCGCGCGCGCCACCGACATGCCGATCTCGACCCAGGCGCGCAGCGCGGTCTCGGCGGTCAGGGTCAGGGTGCCCGGCGCGTGGACATGCTCGTTCGACTTGCCCACCGCCTGCGCCGGCAGGATGCGTATGTCCAGGTCATCGGGGCAGCGGTCGCGCAACAGGGCCATAAACCCCTCGGCGATCATCGTGTCCACGCCCACGGGCAGGTGCGGCCCGTGCTGTTCGATGGCGCAGGTCGGCAGGACGGCGATCACCGCCTCGGGGTTTAGCCCCGCGAATTCCGTCGTGCGATACTGATACCAGTCATGTCGCCTCATTCCGCCGCCTCCGCCCGCATGGGCCGCGTCGCCACCACCGGGACCGGCCCGATCAGCCGGTCCATCCGTTCCGCCACCTTGCGCAAGTGCGCGGCGCGGCTTGCGGGCGTGGACGAATCCATCAGGTAATGCGCCGCGAACACCTTGCGCGCCCGCGGCGCCAGCAGGATCCCGACACCCGTCATCAGAGTCCGTCGCCCCGGCGCGCCCACCAGGGTCGTCAACCAGAACGACGCCCCGCAGGTGGTGAACACGCCCATCCGGGTGATGTGGTCCAGACCCCGCCGTATGGTCCTGTCCTTGGCATCGGGCATCAGGAAGGCCAGATCTGGCAGGAACACCCGGTCGAGCCACCCTTTCAGCATCGCGGGCAACCCGTACCACCAGGTCGGATAGACGAAGATCAGCGTGTCGCACCACTCGATGTCGCAGCAGTCCCGCTCCACGGGCCGGCGGTTCGCGGGCGTGTCGAGGTAGCCCTCGTGCTCGGCCGCCGTCAGGACTGGCTGGAACCCCTCGGCATAGAGGTCGCGCAACCGCACCTCCGCCCCCGCGTCCGCCAGCTTGCCCAGGACCACATCGCGCACCGCGGCGGTGAAGCTTTCCCCCCGGGGATGGCAATAGATCACCAGTGCCCGCATCTCAAAGTGCCTCCATCTCCCGGGTCACACGGGTCAGGAATGCCGCCCGCTTCGCATCCGTCGCCCGGTTCATGTCATAGAGCGCCAGATAGCGCATCTTCTCCGGCCGCGTCACATGCCAGACCGCCCGCTTGACCACATGGCGTGGCGGATCGCCCGCCATCAACGCCCGCACCCGCGTCCCGCCATAGGTCGTCACCGCCGCCAGCTTGCGGATATGCGTCAGGTTCGGCTTCACCCGCCCGTCCTCCAGCCGGAACGACACGCCGGGCAGGAACACCCGGTCGAAATACCCCTTCAGGATCGCCGGAAAGCCGAAGTTCCAGACCGGGAACACCAGCACCAGCGCGTCCGCCGCGAGGAGTCGGTCCACATGGGGCTGGACCGGCCCCCGGTTCGTCGCCACGTCGTGATAGCCGCGCCGCTCGGCCTCGGTCAGTACCGGGCTGAACCCTTCGGCATTCAGGTCGCAGTCATCGACCTCCCAGCTGCGCCCCCGCAGCACCTCGACCACGCGGGAATGCAGCGAAGCGGAGAAACTCTCCGGGCAGGGATGGGCAAACAGCACCAGCGCACGCGTCACGACACAACCGTCCTTCCCTTCATCCTTGCCAAAGTACCTCGGGGGTGCGGGGGCAGCGCCCCAGCGCGTGTCCCCCTACTCCGCTGCCCGCGCCGGTGTCTGCAACTTCGGATAGGCATACATCCGTTCGTAACCCCAGGCCGGATCGTCCCAGGCGATCATCTTGCCGGGGTTCAGGATCCCCTTGGGATCGGCCTCGCGCTTGAAACGCAACTGCCGGTCGTCCACCGTCTGCCGCCCGCCTTCCTCCAGCGTATAGCGGTGCGGGTTGAACACCATGCAGCCCATGTCCTCGTGGATGCGGATGATCTCGTCCAGCCGCGCCTCGGTGGTGAACTTCACCAGGCTCAGCCCCGCGAACATGGTCTTGCCGCTCTCCTTCATCACCTCCAGGTGCTGCAGGACCTCGGGGCTGAACTTCTCGCGGATCGCCATGATCTTGGCCAGGTGGTCGGGGTGGCCATAGCGCACCTGCAGATAGGTGATCGAGGGGTCCACCTTCAGCGCGCGCAGCGTGGTGTGGTTCCAGCCGTATTCGAACACTGGCCCCGGTTCCCTGGCCCAGTCAGGTTTGTCCGACCGCCAGATGATCGCGGGCGATCCATTGGCGCGTCCGGTATAGGTCAGGAACCCGTCCATCGAATGGGGCGCCACCATCAGCCCCACCAGATGCGTGCCCGCGCCCACATGCGGCTTGACCCGCTGGAAATATTCGAAGGCCACCGGCGCCTCGAACACGGTCGCCAGCTTGATCAGGATGCCCGGCTGGTCGCCCAGCCCCTCGGCATAGACTGCGGCCGCCTCGAAATCGTCGAAGGCCACGAACATCTCGACCCAGTCATAGGCAGGTGCCAGCGGCATCTCGATTTCCGTGATGATCCCGTTCGTGCCATAGGCGTGGGACACCCGCGCCAGTTCCTCGCCCCGGAATTCCAGCACGCGCGGCTCGGCCTCGGCCGTCACCACCCGCAGGCGGATGATGTTGCCCAGATCGCGCAGCGCGCCCCAGGTGCAGGACCCGACCCCGCCCGAGCCCCCGGCGATGAACCCGCCGATGGTCGCCGTGGCCCAGGTAGACGAGAACATCCGCAATTCCTGCCCGGAATGGGCCCTTGTCGCAGCATCGAGGTCCTTCAGCAGACACCCGGGTTCGACGATCACCCGCCCCGGATGGACCTCTTTCACGGCGGCCATGTTCTTCATGTGCAGGATGCACCCGCCCGCCAATGGCATCGCCTGGCCGTAGTTGCCCGTGCCGGCACCCCGCACCGTCACAGGCACCTCGTGCGCATGGCAGACCCGCAGAACCTCGATCACCTCGGCCTCGGACTTCGGCGCCACCACGAAATCGGCCACCACATGATCCAGCCGCGCCTTCAGCACCGGCGAATACCAGAAGAAATCGCGGCTCTTGGATCGCACCGAGACCGGGTTTTCGTCGATCTCTATATGGGCGAGGGCGGCCTTCGCGGCAGCGACATTCGGCGTCATCTCGGCATCCTTCAGGTCATCAGGTCATCAAGTTCGGCGTAATCCGGCAGCGTCCGGTCGATCTGCACGCCACCCCGCAGTACGATCCGGTCGGACTGCGGGCGGGCGAAGAATTCTGTCCATTCTCTGGCCCGGAACACAACGATATCCGCCGGCGCGCCCGTCGCAAGTCCCTGCGCGCCGATCCCGCAGGCCTTTGCCGGGTTGCCGAAGAACGCGTTCACCCAGTCGTCGCGCGAATGATCCAGATGTGCGATCCGCGTGGCCTCGCGCATCACCTCGACCATGTCGAGATCGCCATAGGCATAGAACGGATCGCGCGTGTTGTCGGACGCGAACGAGACATTGATCCCCCGCGCCGCCATCTCGTGCACCAGCGTCACGCCCCGCCAGCGGGGGGTGCGCGTGCCGTCCCCGCGATCCTGCAGATACAGGTTGCACATGGGCAGCGACACGATGTTCAGCCCCGCCTTCGCCACCAGGTCGAGCGTGCGCATCGCCTGCGCCTCGGGCTGGACGGCCAGCGAACAGCAATGCCCCACGGTCACCGGCGCGTCGAACCCCACCTCCAACACCACCTCGGCGATGGCGCACAGCGTCGCGACCGTGGGGTCGCCGGTCTCGTCGGCGTGGAAATCGGCAGAGAGGCCGCGTTCGGTCGCCAGCCGGAAGAACGCGCGCAGGCGGTCCTTCAGGTCGGGCACCGGGTAGGTGACCATGCCCAGAACACCGCCCGACTCCGCCACGATATCCGCGGTGTGCCGGTAGGGGCCTTCGCCCGCGGCATCCACGTCCTCGCACCCCACAAGGCAGGAAGCCTGCAGCTCGATCCGGCCCGCCCACTCGTCCCGCAGGGCGCGGAACGCCGGGAAACTGATCCCGTCCTGTGGCGGGCGCGAGTCCAGATGGGTGCGCACCGCCCGCGTCCCGTGCGCATAGGCGCAGCGCAGTCCGAACTCCATCCGCCGGCGCACGTCCTCGGTGTCCCAATGGTGCTCGCGATCCGCGCCAACCGCCGTCAGTGCGCCCATGAAGGTGCCGTCGGGGTTCGCGCTGCGCGGCCAGATGTGGCCCTTGTCCAGATGCGTGTGCATGTCGACGAAACACGGCAGCACCAGCGCCCCGCCCATGTCCACCCCGATCGGCTGCTCCCCGGCGATCACCCCATCTACGATGGACAGGTTGGTGCGCACCAACCCTCCGTGCGTTCCCGGGGCCTCCTGCCCGATCAGGCAAGCCGGAACCGTCACGTTTTCCAGTGTCACCGGCCCCGCCGGCAGCGTGCGGAAGTCCATCATGCCTCGCGCTTCAGGGCGCTCTCGTGCCACTTGTGCAGCAGGAACCAGGTCAGCCAGGACAGCACCAGATAGATCGCGATGCCCGTCAGGATCACCAGCACCAGGGCCGCGAACATGCGGGGCACGTTCAGCCGGTAGGACGATTCAAGGATGCGGAAGGCCAGCCCCGCCGCCTGGCCGCCCGAGCCCATTGTGAACTCGGCCACCACCGCGCCGATCAGCGACAGGCCGCCCGCGATCCGCAGGCCGCCCAGGAAATAGGGCAGGGACGACGGCAACTGCAGGAACCGCAGCCGCTGCCAGCGGTTCGCCCTGTAAATCGTCATCAGGTCGCGCAGGTTGTGGTCGGAAGACTTCAGCCCCAGCGCGGTGTTCGACAGCACCGGGAAGAACGCCACGATCCAGGCGATGAACAGCACACGCGCGATATGGCTGTCGATGTAGATGAAGATCAGCGGCGCGATGGCGATGATCGGGGTGACCTGCAGCACAACCATGTAGGGAAAGAACGACATCTCGATCCAGCGCGACTGGGTGAACAGGATCGCCAGCCCCCCGCCGCCGATGATCGCCAGGATCAGCGCCAGAACCGTCACGCGCACTGTTGTCCACCAGCTGCCCGACAGCGTGCCGAAATCCTTGATCAGCGTCTCGACCACCAGGACCGGGCCGGGCAGGCGGTAGTGCGGGATGTTCCAGGCGGTCACATACCAGTGCCACAGCCCGATCAGCGCGATGAACACCAGCGCGGGCAGCGCCCATTTCGCGATCCTCTCGCGCTGGGCGGCCCGGATCCGCCGCGCTTCTTCGGCGTCGACCACCGGGGCGGCAGGATCGTTCAGCACCGGGGTCGCCCCCGCGTCGGTCACGGCCATCGGTCTATCCTTCGTGTGCCACGCCCTGCATCGCCTCGGCCAGCGCCTCGGACGCGGCGCGGCAATGGGCGACATAGTCTGTCGAGGTGCGGAAGTCCTCGGTGCGCGGATAGGGTTCGTCAACGCCCAGTTCGCGGATCACCCGGCCCGGACGCGCCGCCATGATGACGATGCGATCGGACAGGAACACGCTTTCGAACACGGAATGGGTGACGAATATCACCGTGCAGTTCAGCTTTTCCCGCATGGCAAGCAGGTCATTGTTCAGCTTGAACCGCGTGATCTCGTCCAGCGCAGCGAAGGGTTCGTCCATCAGGATCAGCCGCGGATGCGTCACAAGCGCCCGCGCGATCGACACCCGCATCTTCATGCCCCCCGACAGCTCGCGCGGGTAGGCGTTCTCGAACCCGGTCAACCCGACGGTCGCCAGCGCGTCGTCGATATCGGCCATGACGGACGCCTTCGACCGCCCCTTCAGCCGCAGGGGCAGCCAGACATTGTCGGCCACCGTCGCCCAGGGCATCAGCGTGGGTTCCTGGAACACCACGCCCAGCGTGTCGCGCGCCTCGGGCACTTCCCAGCGCACGCGGCCCCGCGTCGGCTGCATCAGCCCGGCGATCAGCCGCAGCGCGGTGGACTTGCCGCAGCCCGACGGCCCGAGAAGCGAGATGAAGTCGCCCTGCCGCACTTCCAGCGCCATGTCGCGCAACGCGACAATGTCGCGGCCAAACACCTTGTCCACATGGTCCAGCGACAGAAGCACGGGCCTTTCGGCCCGTGCGCGGCCCGCCGCTGTCATCGCGGCGGGCGGGGTTCCACCATCGGCCATCACTCGACGCCGAGCGCCGCCTTGACCTCGAGCGAGGCGCCGCTGTTCGAATACGCGAGCGTGTAAGTCGATGCGACGTCGAGCCCCGGCTGCATTACGCCAACGCCGACCATCTGCTCGTAGAAGGCGTTCATCCGTTCCTCGGTCATCGCGCCGATGCCCAGCGTCAGCGTGTCGCCCGAATCGACGATGCCGTATTCCTTCAGCTTCTCGATGGAATAGGCCAGCTGTTCGTCGGTCTTGTCGGGGTTGTCTTCCTTGATCTTCGCCAGGGCCGCGGCGTTGTCGCCATACAGGAAGTTCGCCCAGCCCTTGGCCGATCCTTCCACGAAGCACTTCACCGCCTCGGGCATCTCGTCGATGACCTCCTGCATGGTGACGATCATGGTGGAATAGGGCGCATAACCGTTGTCGGCCAGCAGCCAGACATCCGGGTCGAACCCGCCCTCGCGCGCGATCGCGAAGGGCTCCGAGGTCAGGTAGCCCTGCTGCGCGGAACGCGGGTTGGCGATAAAGGGGGCGGGGTTGAAGGTGTAGGGTACGCGCTTGGCTGCGTCCCACCCGTCCGCTTCCTCGAAATACTTGAAATAGGTGACGAAACCACCATCCGAAATGATCAGCTGATCCAGCGTCGCGATCTCTGCGAACGTCGAGACCGCGCCCGGATGGGTCATGATGACCTGCGGATCCTTCTGAAAGTCGGCCGAGACCATGCGCAGGGGCACGCCACTTTCGTTGGCCAGGAACACCCCCAGCTGCCCGCCCATGTAGAACTGGATGCGGCCCGCGATCAGTTGCGCCTCGTTGTTCACCTGCGGCCCACCCGGCAGGATCGTCACGTCCAGCCCGCAGGCGGCATAGGTGCCATCCACGACGGACTGGTAGTATCCGCCATGTTCGGCCTGGGCGACCCAGTTGGTGCCGAAGGTGACGGGCGTCAGGTCCTGCGCGGCGACAAGGCCGGGCAGGGCCACGGCAAGCGCCGTGGAAAGGCAAAGCGAAGCACGCAGACGGGACATGGGGATCCTCCGTGAAAGTCCTTGGCCGGACGGTAGGGCGCGCCGCAGCGGACGTGGATGGCGACGCCTCCCGGGGCAGGATTGCCCCCCGGATTTGCCACAGACTTGTGCATCGGACGCCCCCGATGCCCAATGACTAAGCGGGACAGTCCCCGCCTGTCCATAGATTCGGGCCGCTGCACGGACAGCGCGGACCCCGGCCTCCAGACTTTCGCCACCCCCTGAAGGAATCATCCATGCGCATGCTTTCGCCCCCCTCGATCCGCCCCCCCTTCGCCGCCTACGCCCACGGGGTCGAGGTGCCCGCCGGGGCGAGGCTGGTCGTCACCTCGGGCCAGTTGGGTGCCCGTCCCGACGACAGCGTGCCCGAGGATGCAGGCGATCAGGCCCGCCTGTGCTTCGCCAACATCGCGGCGATCCTGGCCGAGGCCGGGATGGGCCCCGCCGACGTTATCCGGATCAACGCCTTCGTCACCGACCGCGCCCACATGTCTGCCTACATGTCCGCCCGCGACACCTGGCTTGCGGGCGTCGCGCGGCTTCCCGCCTCGACGCTCGTCATCGTCGCGGGCTTCACCCGCCCCGAATTCAAGGTCGAGGTCGAGGTGACGGCGGCCGCGCCCTGAGGCACAGCGTCCGACCGCTTCGGTGCGCCGCAAGTATTCTCGGGGTAGGCCGCGCCAGCGGCCGCAGGGGGCAGACAGCCCTCTGGGACCCTGCATCCCCACCATCCCTGGCTTGCGCGAGGTCAAGGCGCCGTCGCGTCCGGCCTGTCATGCTTTCGTCATCCAGGTGTCATGGAAGGGAGGAGACCATGATCAGCCTCGAGGACGTGCTTGATCTTTGCCCGCTGACCCGCGACGAGAT
>CAYYOE010000112.1:0-9221 GCA_964473055.1 uncultured Rhodobacterales bacterium
AGACAGGTTCACTTCTTCAACGATCCTGATGATCTCCGCCGTCTGCTCTGGTCTGGAAAGGCGTGCGATACCCTTCTCGTCAATATCGGTGAACGGGCTTTCGTAGAAGGCGCCTGGATGGAATTCGCGCTCGTAATCAGTGCTCGTCGGGAGGTCGGTGGGCTGCGTGTTCCATGCCATTCAGAGCCCCCGTGGTCATCGGTGGAATCTCCGGTCCAGGTTGGTGTCAGCAACCAGATCCTACCGGAGCATCGCCGGTGACCACCTCAGCCAGAACCTACACCACGCTCAGGGACAGCATCCGAGTTACTGTACCGACGTGACCAATTTCTCGCTTTCCGCAAGGCCTGCTGCATCGACCGTTCGTTCCGAACGGGCGACTGTTTGCAGTGAACCTCGCGCACATGCCACTCGCGCCACTTCGCCGACGACTGCAGATCTTCTGCTTCTCCTTGATGGACGTCGTCCAGGGGCGACACGGAAGGCCGCGATTTCGGCCTCCCCGATCGCGCTCCGGGCGGTGCTCACGTCCCGGCGAGGTCGCTCAGCAGGTTGCGCGGCCAAGCCAGCGCCAGCGCACCGTCGTCGCGTCGGTTCCACAAGAGCTCCATGTGGAAACCCGGCACCGCGACGGACGGCTCGATCATTCTTGGGCAGGGTGTCCGGGTCGCCGAGCGGTTCAAAGCCAATTTCTGCGCGCTATCTTGCGGAGGAGCGAGCGGTCGAGGGACCGCAGCGGATAGTCGGGCTCCGCGAGGTGAGCAACCGCGAACCCCGGTTCGTGCGTCGCAAGGGTGCTCAGCGCCCGGTCGCATCCCTCAATGTCCCCGGTCATGAAGCGCAGCGCTCCTAGAAAGCGCAAGGGCGGCCTGAACCCGGGGGACAGTTCATGCGCCGTCCCGGCATGTCGCAGCGCGAGGGTCGCATCCCCCTGCCCCAGCGCGGTGGAGCAGCAGAGCATCGCCCACCAGGCCGGGTTTGCCGCCCCCAGCGCGAGCTTCTGGGCGAAGAGGGCCTGCTGATAGGCGGCCTTTCCGTTGCCTGACCGGGCTTCGGCCTTGGCAAGGGCCGCGACGCTCATCGGGTCGAACGGGTCGATCTCGACCGCGCGGCGCGCGAAGTCGTGGGCGAGCGTCGGGTCGCGGTCGAAATCTGCAAGTTCGGAACGCACGGCATAGGCCTCGGCCAGCGTCGGGTCGAGCCGGAGTGACAGGCGGCTCAGCTCGCGCGCCTCGTCCAACGCGGCTTCCGGGTCCGTGGCGAGCCGCTCGATGACCGTCCAGCCGAGGTAAAGCGCCCGACGTGCGGCGGCGAGGGCGTCGAGTTCCTCGATATCGAGCGCACCGAGCACCTCTATGGCCGATGTCAGATCGCGCGCGCCGAAGCTTCGGGGCATGGCCAGCGCCTGACAGAAGGAGACCGCAGCCCTTTCGGCATCGGTGGGTCGGTCGGGCAGTCGCGTGAGCGCCCGCGCGATGGCCTCTGCGGTCAGGTTCGCGAACGGGTTCAGCGGGTCCTGACCCGACAGGCCCCGGGGAAGGTCGCGGTCGTTCGTCCAGACGATCTCGTCCCGCCCGACATGGGTGACCGAGACCTGTGCCAGGACGCGTCCACGGACCCGCGACAGCCGCAGGTCGACCCGCAGCTCGAGGGCGAAGGCACCGGGCCGGGGCGCATCCTCCACCCCAATTCCGACGACGGCGCCGGTTGTCCTGACCAGGCGGGCGGCGATGCGGGTCACCAGCGTTTGGGACAGGGCCACTAGGTGGTCGTCGTCCCCACCGTCGGGAAAGAACCGGACGGAGCTGCGAAGGATCCGCGGACTTCCCTCGTCGAGAAAGGGCAGCGGCACGCCCGCGTCCGTCCCCGCGCGCTGCCGCCTGAGCCAGCATTCGAACTCGGCGTCGTCGACATCGAGCCCTTCTGCGAAAATCGGCGCATCAGGACCGGGATGTCCGGCCCTTGGAAGCCGGACGGCCACCGCGGCGGGGTCGAGGGCGAGGCAATCGCCCTCGGACAGCAGGGCGGAACGGTGCGGGCCGAGTGCCTTGCGAAGATCCCAGAGCGTGTAGCGCAACGCCGAGCGACCTTCCGGGCCGGGCTTTTCGCTCCAGAGCTTGTCCTGGATCCAGGCGCGGCTGCGCCTATGCCCCTCCGTCGCGCCAAGCAAGGCAAGCACCGCGCGCGACCGGGTCAGGCGTGGTGTCAGGTCCCGCCCTGACCGGTCGTGCAGGCGCACGGGCCCGGCAAGATCGAGGGTCAGCGGGACGGGATCCACGGCGCAGTGCGCTCCTCGGGCAGAACAGGAAGGCGTTCGATGCTATCCTTCGCAGTATGTCCGATCTTGACGATTCTTTCCCGCAAGAAATTCAGGGAGCATAGCCATGCCGATTTCCAGCTTGTCGGGTCAAATGGGCCAGATGGGTCAAATGGGCCAGATGGGCCAGATGGGCCAGATGGGAGTCGGATACCCCGGCGGGGTGTCGCCCCTGCTGGCCTCGGCCCTCGATATCAGCCGCGACGGGATCCTCGGGACCGAGGCGCTGAGCGGGATCGCGCCCAGCGCTCTGCCGCCCGATGCACCGGCGGAGGATCCCGCGCGGCTGGCACTGCTGGACCACGCCTGGCGGTCCTCGGCGCTGCTGGCGGATATCCTCGGCGGAGTGGTCGTCCGCTCCGGCAGCGTTGGCGCGCGCACGACGGCCGAAGTCCTCCAGGTGCAGGAGAGCGCCCCAGCCAGTGTCGGCCTGACCCGGACCTTCGGCCCCATTGCCACGCTGGTCCGGCCCACCAATGCGGAATTCGCCGGGATGCTCGATTACCTGCGCGGCTATGCCGAGCTGCGCGCGGAGCGCACACCCGAGATCCTGACCCAGGTCACGGACCTCGTCTCCTTCTTCGGCGCACTCGACGACCTGCGCGCGGACCGGTCGCGGTGGATCCTGGAGCTGATGTTCATGGGGCTGCGCGTGACCCATATCGTCACGGCGCGGGTCAAGCACGTGCTGGGCTGTCCGCGCCCGGCCACGTTCTCGCAACTGGTGCAGCCCATGATCGACACGCCGCCGCACGGCACCTTGCCGAGCGGTCACGCCACCGAGGCGTTCATGCTCGCCGCGCTGCTCTGCCATGTCGCGGGCGAGGACCCGGTCGGGGCGCTTCTGGACCATGCGCCGCGGTTCCGGCTCGCTGCCCGGATCGCGATCAACCGGACGGTGGCGGGCGTGCATTTTCCTGCCGACAGCGCGGCCGGCGCGGTGCTGGGCCTTTCGCTTGCCGATCACCTCGCGGCGCGGGCGACCGGCCGGCCGGTGCCCCATCGCGTGTTCGACGGTAGCACATGGGGGGACCGGGATTTCCACCTGGGCGAGATGGAGCGCGCCCTCTCAGGGGCAGATGGCGGCGGCGCGGTGACGGTGTCGGCCACGGCCGCCGCGGCTCTGGAGGAGCCGGGCCTCGCCTGGCTTTGGCAACGGGCCGCCGCAGAGTGGAGCGCGCGATGGGACTGAGCTGGTCGGATCCGAAACTGATCGGGGGGGATGCAAGTCGCTATCCCTACACCCATTGGTGGCGCGAGCACGAAGCCGCCACTGACCAGGACCGGGCGATCGACGCCAGGCAGCGCCCGGCCTTTCGGGCCTTCGCGGACATGCAAAAGTTCCGGGTGAACCGCAACCCGGGCCGCGCCACGGACATCATCGCCAACTTTCCCTTCGCCGAAGCGGTGCCTGCCCTGCTTGAGCTGCGCGCGATCAATCCCTCTCCGGCGGAAGACTTCATTCGCCTCGATCCGGGCCGCGGCGGGCTTGCCCCTGGCGACGTGATCCTCGCCGCAATCGACGACGGGGCCTTCTTCGCGCACCAGTTGCTGCAAAGGCCGGGCAACGAGCTGCAGGTCGACTGGGTTTGGCTCCAGGGTGCGCCGGTGGGCGGTCCGAGCGAACTGGTCTGCGGGAGGGAACTCCAGCGCGAGGAAATCGACGAGCTGATTGCCAGGTACCGCAGGGGTGACATCGTGGACGAGGACAGCCTGTACCGCGAGGTGGGGCTCGTGGACATGGCCGCGCCCGTGCCGCAGAGCGCCGCCCAGCGGACGAGCCACGGCATGGCCGTGGTGGACCTGCTGACCGGGCCGGGGGCGATGTTCCGGCCGGGCTGGCCAGACCGGTCCGGCCCGGACCCGGTTGGCACGGCGCATGTCCTCTGGGTCTCGCTGCCGCCGCGCGTGACCCACGACACGTCGGGCACTTTCATTCCGTTCTTCGTCCTCCTCGCCCTGCATGCGCTCATGAAGCGCATCGAGGCGCTGCTGGAGGACCATCCCGGCCTGCAGATCCCGGTCGCGGTCAACATGAGCTACGGCCTGACCGCAGGCCCGAAGGACGGCCGCGGGTCGCTGGCGCAGTACGTCGACGAGCGGGTGGCGCAATGGAACCCGGGTGGGGTGCGTCCAAGCCTCTTCCTGCCGGCCGGCAACACCCGGCTCACGCAGTCCCGCGCCCGACTCGGGGCCGAGGGGGAAGGGCCCCTCTACTGGCACCTGCCGCCCGACGACCCGACGCCCAGTTTCGCCGAGATCTGGGGCCCCGAGATGGATGCGCGGCCCGCCCGGCCCGCGCTTCGCATAGCGATCACGCCGCCTGGCGAGATGGCGCCGCTGACCTCTCCCGAGCTGCCCAAATTCGGCAGCTTCTCTGACCTCATGATGGAAGGCCTTGGAGTGGCCATGCGCGCCTATGCGCGCTGGGTGCCGACCAATCCCGATCCGATGAACCCCGATTCCTCGCAGGCCCCGGGGCCGGGGCGGGAATGCCTCGTGCTCGCGGCCCAGCCCACCCGGCCAAGCGGGCCCGGCCGGACATTCCTCCGCCCGGGCCGCTGGCGGATCGCGCCTTCCGGTCAGGGCGACACCCCTGTCGACATCTACGTCCAGCGCGACGATTCGCTGCCCGGCTACCCGCGCCGCGGGCGCCAGTCCTGGCTGGAGGACAATGTCTACCGCCGCCGCGATCCGTCGGGTCGACTGATCCTGAACGATCCGGCCCGACCTGGCCCCGTTCGGCGTGACGGCACGTTCAACGCCCTCGCCGCCGGCGACGAAACCCGCATTGTCGCGGGTCTGCGCCGACGGGGGCCGGAGGACAGCCTCGAAGGTGCCCCGGATGCCGCGTTTTCGGCGCTCGGCCGACGGGATGCGCGCGGCTGGGCCGAGGGGAGACCCGCCTGGCCCTGGCTGACCGTGGCCGGGGCGCGCAGCGGATCCAGGGTGCAGGTCCGCGGGACAAGCTTCGCCTCTCCCCAGGCGGCCCGGGCAGAGGCCCTCGGTCGGGCATCCGCGTCGGACGGTCCCGCGGCGCCAAACGCCTAGCAAACGCCACACGCGCCATCCTCCCCCCTGTCCGGTCAGAGCGGCCGGGCCAGATCCAATGGAGGAAAGCACATGACACGTTCCGATTTCGCCTGGCTCAACTTTGACACCGAGTTCGTGCAGGCCAACCAGGAAGCCACCCGCACCTTCTTCATCGACGACGACCCGGTCCCTGCAAGCCGGCCGGGCCAGTCTGTGAGCGCAGAAGGGTTCATCATGATCCAAGCCCAGGACGTGGGGAATTCGTCCGACGCAGACGGGGACCCGGTCACGCACCGGATCCTCATCAACGGACAGGATCTGCCGAGCTTCGACATGGTGGCCCGCGACGGCTGGAACCTCTGGATGGACCGTGTGCCGAGCGGAGTCCTCAAGAAGGGCGAGAACCGGCTGACCGTCCGGCGCCGGGCCGTCGACCGGTTCCGCATCGCCAACATCGTCGTCCAGTGGCGCGAGCGTGGCCGCGTTGGCGGCGGCATCATCGGCGCCAGTGACCTGACGGTCGAAGCCTGACCCGAGGCGGCGGGCCGGGCACATCCGGCCCGCCATCCCGTTCCCACTGGCGGCGGCCGAAGGGCCCCGACCGGTCCGATAGAGATTGGAGAAAATCATGCAAAACAGGACCTTCAACCCAGCCTTCGCGCTGAGCCTTCCCGCCCTCGCCGCCCTGGCCCCTGTCGCCATCCCTACGGGCGCCCTGGCGGAGATGCTTCAGCTCTGCGCCCTGCAGCCGGCGGGCTTCGTCGTCGCCATCCAGCAGGACCAGGGTTGCGACCAGCTTCCCGGCCCCTGGGTGCCCGTCGCGTCCGATGACGGGGACTGGACCGGCGCCGGAACCGGGGCGATGCGGACCGGCCATCCCGACGATCGCGTGGCGGTGGGCGATGCCGACCCAGTAGCCCGGCTTCACGTGGCCTACGGCGCGCAGGACCCCGCCGCGTTTATCGTGGACGAGACCGGGTCCGGGGTCGAGGCCCTCCGGGTCGACTCGGTCGGCCGGACGGTCCTTGGCGGGACATCGGGTACAAGTGCCCGGCTGACCGTGAACGCCCCCGAGGGAGAGGAGGCCATTCGTGTCCGTGCAGGCGGTATCACCTCCTTCGTCGTTGCGTCCGACGGCCAGGTCGGGGTCGGCACGTCGACGCCCGGCGCCGCGCTCCAGGTCAATGCCCAGGGCGACGAGGACCCGCTGCACCTCCGCGCTCCCGGCACGGCGCAGCCCGGGCTGGTCTTCGACGCGAGCGGCAATCTCGGCATCGGGGACACCGCCCCAGGGGACCGGCTCTCGGTCCTGAATGACGATCTCGGCCGCGCCGGGTTCTTCCGGACCGAGAATCCGCAGAACATCGCCGCCGCGCTGTCGGCCACGACGACAGGACGGGGCAGCGCCATGTTCGCCAATGTGCTCAACGGCGCGAGCACCAGTCCTGCGGTCCATGCCATCCATTCGGGCGGGGGTCGGGCCGGACAGTTCGAAGGCGACCTCACCGTCAGCGGCGATGTCGGCATCGGCACGCTGTCGCCCACCACGACGCTCCACATCCAGGGCAACGACGACGGTACCGACGTCCTGGTTCGCGACGACCGCTTTGCCCGCATCCAGTTGGTCGCGGACGATCCCGAGCAGGATGTCCGCCTGACCGTACAGTCCCGGGGAGACGCCACTGTCCAGCGGGCCGAGATCGGCACCGTGTCGGACCACGGCATGGTGCTCTTCACCGACGGTCGGACGCGCATCCGCCTGGGGGCGGACGGCACCGTCTGCATCGGCAATTGCTGAGCCTGCACGAGAGGAGAAAAGACATGTACAGACCCATTCCGATCCTTGCCGCAGCGACCGTTGCGGCCCTTCTGGCGACCGGCCCGGCGGCGCAGCCCGCTGCAGAACTGCGCGCCGTTCCGCCCGCCGCGGCCTATGTTCTACCGGACGCCACTCCGGTCGACAGCATCGTCATCAAGTTCCGCGAGGGGAGCGCCGTCCGGCTGGATGGCGCGCGCTTCTCGGCCAGGGACCGCAGTGAGAGGGACGAACGTGAATTGCGCCGCTTCGGCCTGAGCGCGGCCGAGGTCACGACCGCGCTCGACACCGCCAACCGGCTCATGGTCGAGGCACCCGGGGTCACGCTGCGGGCGGCGCGCCCCACCTTCTCGGCCCCGGTCGAGGATCTGCGGGCGCGCCAGGAGGCGGGCGAGCGGCGCGCGGGCCGATCGCTGGCGGACCTCTCTCTCTACCAGACCCTGCCGCTGTCCGAGGGGACGGTTTACGGCGACGTTGCGGCGCTGGTGCGGGATCTGAACGCGCTTGCCGTCGTCGAGATCGCCTATGCCACGGCCCCCGCGACCGACCCGCAGGTCGACGTGCCGCCCACGACGCCCGATTTCGAGCCCGAACAGGGCTATCTCGACGCCGCTCCGGTCGGGATCGACGCCCACTATGCATGGACCGTTCCGGGCGGCACCGGCTTGGACGTGCGGATCATCGACGTCGAGCAGGGCATCAACGTCAATCACGAGGACCTGCCGCCGCTCTTTTCCGTCGGCGGCACGATCAACCCGAGTTCGAACAATCACGGGACCGCCGTGATGGGAGTGCTTGTGGCGGCCGACAACGGCTATGGCATCACCGGGATCGCGCATGGGGCGGAGGCCGGGTTCGAAAGCCATTTCGGACCGCCGACCGATGCGGACGCCTTCAACAACGCGGCGGCGCGGCTCGGGCCCGGCGACGTCATCCTGATCGAGATCCAGCGCACCGGACCAGCCAACGGGCAGACCTGTCCTTCGGGCTGCAACGCCTGCACCGAAGATGCCATCGCCATCGAGTTCTGGCAGGCCAATTTCGACGCGATCGAGACGGCGACCGCGAACGGCATCGTCGTGGTCCAGGCGGCCGGGAACGGCCGGTCCGACTTCGACGATCCGGCCTATGGCGGTCTCTTCGACCGGACCGTGCGCGACTCGGGCGCGATCATCGTCGGGGCCGGGACTTCCGATACCCGCGCGCCCACCTGCTTCAGCAACTTTGGGGACCGTGTCGATCTGCAGGGCTGGGGTGAGAACGTGGTGACGCTTGGGTATGGCAACCGGTTCGACGGGGTCGGCCCGCCCGGGGGCGCGAACGACGAAGACCAGAGGTACACCGCAATCTTCAACGGCACGTCTTCGGCCTCGCCGATCGTGGCCGGTGCGGCGGCGGCGGTGCAGGGCGCGGTGATCGCGGCCGGAGGAACGCCACTGACCTCGCTCCAGATGCGCGAGGTTCTCCGGACGGGCGCAACGCCGCAGGCGGCGGATGCGCGCAACATCGGTCCGCTGCCAAACCTGCGCGGTGCCATCGACGCAGCCCTGCATCCGGAATGCGTGCCTCCCGCGATTGGCGACTGGATCGTCGAAGCGACTTGCGTCGTGGCTCGCGACCTGACCGCGCCCCGGGGCGTCCGGGTGCAGGACGATGCGCGCCTGATCGTGCTGCCGAACGCCACGCTCGACGTGAGCTTTCAGGAGCAATCTCTGATCGTCCGGCCGGCGGGACAGATCCTCGTCCATCCCGGCGCCCGGATCCGCTGAAACCGGCGAAGTGCAGCGGACGGCGGCGAGAGCGCCAATCGGGACGCGAATTTCGGTTCCAGTGCGCCCTCGCCAAGCTAACCGGCGAACCCGCCCTTCTCGCCGCAACCGCGTTCCCGAACAGCCCGGCACGGTGCAGCTTTCCGTGCCAGCATGTGGCGCGGGGCGGGCTCTGCTACGAGCCGTTCTCGGGCTCAGGCTCGCAGATCATGGCAGGCGAAGCAAATGGCCGCCGAGTCTTCGCGATGGAGATCAGCCCGGCCTATGTCGATGTCGCCGTCGAACG
>CAYYOE010000113.1:0-9189 GCA_964473055.1 uncultured Rhodobacterales bacterium
GCGGCAACTTTTCCGCGCCGCGCAACCTCGACAACGCCTGTGCGCTGGCCGACGAACGGCCGACCTACATGCGCGCCATGCAGGCGACCGAACGCAAGTGGGGCGTGCCGGTGGCCGTGCAGATGGCGACAATGCACCAGGAAAGCCGCTTCGTCGGCAACGCCCGCACCCCGCAACGCTATGCGCTGGGGGTGATCCCGACAGGGCGCATGTCGTCGGCCTATGGCTATGCGCAGGCGCTTGACGGCACCTGGGACGACTACCTGAAGGACACGGGCCGACGCGGCGCGCGCCGCGACCGGATCGACGACGCGACCGACTTCATGGGCTGGTACTTCAACAAGACGGTCGAGCGGAACAGCATCCCCCTGAACGACGCCAAGCGGCAGTATCTGGCCTATCATGAAGGCCACAACGGCTATGCCCGCGGCAGCTACAACGCCAAGTCCTGGCTGTTGCGGGTGTCCGACAACGTCGCCAGCCGTGCCGCGATGTACCAGACGCAACTGGTCGCCTGCGGCAAGGCTCGCGACCCCGTGGCCACCTCAACCGCGGCGGCGGTTCTCTTCGTAGGTGATGTCGAACAGGAAGGGTGACAGCGTCACGCCCGTACGCAGGTCGCCCAGCTCGGTCGTGGTCCGGTAGCCCGCATTGTCGGTGATCACCCATTGGGTCAGCCGAACCGGCCCGTCGCGAAAGAACATCTGGATGCGCCCTTCCTGCGGGCGCTCCGGGTCCTGCGCGGTCACGGTGGTCGAGGTACCGTCGAAGTCATGCGCCACCACCATCCGCGCCCGCGTCAGGTCCACCCGGTCGGCCAGGATCAGGTGCAGGGGCGTGCGGCGGATCGGATATTGCTCGGCGCGCTGGTTCGACCGCCCGTCGAACACCGCGACCATGCCCCCGCCCGCCACCACCAGCGCCCTTTCCGGCGGGTCGTATTCGAACCGGATTCGCCCGGGGCGGCGGATGAACAACCGCCCGGTGGACCGGCTGCCATCGGCATTCATCTGGGTGAATGGCGCCTCGGCCGTGGTGATCCCGTTCAGGTAGGCCGAGATCGCGGCCAGCGACAGTTGCGCCTGGGCGCGCGCCGGAACGGCGATGGCCGCTGCGGCAGCGGCCCCGGCCAGAATCAGGCGGCGGCGGGTGATGTCGGACGGATGCGGCATCGGCGAACTCCTTTTCCCGAACCCCGAGATAGGCAGGATCTGCCACGATTGCGACCGACAGGCGATAGCAGCCCCGTGACAGCGTCTGACAGGCCGTGTCCGCGATGGGCAATGCTGTGCGATGGCGCAGGGGTACCTGCGCCCGTCCCGCCCTTGGCAGGCCCCTGTCGCTGGCCTAGGTGTCCCGGGCAGCAGACAAGAGGTCCGAGATGTCCGACGATACATACGTCCCCCCGCAGGTCTGGACCTGGGACAAGGCCAGCGGCGGCCAGTTCGCCAGCATCAACCGCCCCGTCGCCGGTCCGACACACGACAGGGACCTGCCCGTCGGTCGGCACCCGCACCAGCTCTATTCACTGGCCACGCCGAACGGCGTGAAAGTCACCGTGATGTTCGAGGAACTGCTGGCCGCGGGCCACGCGGGCGCC
This sequence comes from uncultured Rhodobacterales bacterium, assembly GCA_964473055.1. Classification (GTDB taxonomy): domain Bacteria; phylum Pseudomonadota; class Alphaproteobacteria; order Rhodobacterales; family Rhodobacteraceae; genus UBA996. Next base: position 1,601 of record CAYYOE010000113.1, read on the forward strand.
GAGTACGACGCCTGGCCGATCCGCATCGGCGACGGCGACCAGTTCGGGTCGGGCTTCGTCGGCGTGAACCCGAACTCGAAGATCCCCGCGCTGATGGACCACTCCACCCCCACCCCCACGCGCATCTTCGAATCGGGCGCGATCCTGCTTTACCTCTCCGAGAAGTTCGGCGGCGCCTTCCAGCCCGCCGACCCCGCCCTGCGCCCCGAATGCCTGTCCTGGCTGTTCTGGCAGATGGGCGCGGCCCCCTACCTCGGCGGCGGCTTCGGGCATTTCTACGCCTACGCGCCGCAGAAATGGGAATACCCGATCAACCGCTTCGCGATGGAAGTGAAACGCCAACTCGACGTGCTCGACCGGCGGCTGGCCGAGACCGGCGCCTACCTTGTGGGCGACGACTACACCATCGCCGACATCGCCAACTGGGCCTGGTACGGGCAACTGGTGCTGGGCCGCCAGTATGGCGCGGCCGAATTTCTCGATGTCGCCAGCTACGCCCATGTCCAGCGCTGGGCGCAGGCGATCGACGCGCGCCCGCAGGTCCTGCGCGGCCGCATGGTCAACAAGCTGAACGGCGAACCGCACCTGCAACTGCACGAACGCCACGACGCCGCCGACTTCGACACGAAAACCCAGGACAAGCTGGCGCCCGCCCCCTGACCTGCCCGCGGCATCGCGGCCTCGATGCGCTTCAAGTATCCCGGGGTGAAGGGCCGGGCGGCCCGGCCCGGCCAGAGGGGCGGCGCCCCTCGCCCCGCGGACAGAAACCCGAGGCTTGACTGGACGCGGGGGGACGTCACACTGGCCCTGCGCAATCTGCAAACTGCGCGCGCCTGGCGCAGGACGCCCTCATCATGCACCGTCACTCCATATGTCTAACGATCGTCCTGATGGCCCAGACGGCCATCGCGGCCCCCGCCTGGGCCGAGGGCCGCTGGGCCCTGGTCCTGGGCGTATCCGACTACATCACTGACGCGATCCCCGACCTGGCCAATACGGTCAACGATTCCCGCACCATGGCGGCATCGCTGAACGACATGGGGTTCGAGGTCTACTACCTCGAGGACGCAACCCGCGCCGAGATCGAAGCCACGGTCGCCCGCATCCGCGCCGAACAGCAGGACGCCGATCTGGGCCTGTTCTACTTCGCCGGGCACGGGCTGCAACTGGACGGCGTGAACTATGCCCTGCCTGCAGACCTGGTGCCTGAAGGGACTGACTTCCTGCAACGTCAGGCGGTGTCGATCAACGCGCTGGTCGCCGAACTGGGCGCGTCGGGGGCGGACAACCTGGTCGTGATCCTCGATTCCTGCCGCAACTCGCCCTTCCCCGACCAGGCCGCCACCGGCACCGGGCTGGCGCTGGTGGATGCACCGCCCAACACGATCATCGCCTATTCCACGGCACCCGGGGCGGTCGCCCTGGACGGGGCCGGGGCGAACAGCCCCTTCACCGCGGCACTCGCCAGCGCGATGATCGGGTCGGAGCAGGATTTCCGCGACGTGCTGCGCCTCGTGCGCGCCCGCGTCCGCATCGCCACCGGGGGCGCGCAGACGCCCTGGTACGTCGACAATTCGCGCGGCGAGATCGTCATCCGCCCGGCCCCGGCGATGTCGCTCGACCCCGCGTTGGCCGCGGCCGGGACGGGCGAGCTTGGCCTTGCCACCACCGCATGGCGCACCATCGCCGAAAGCGGCGACCCGCGCGACTTCGCCACCTTCGCGGAACTGTTCCCGGGCACGGACCTGGCCGAGGTCGCCTCGCGCCAGCTGGCCGTGATCGGCGACGACGCGCCCGCCTTCCCGCTGATGGACCTCGGCCTTCCCGATCCCGCGCCCGAGGTGCCGGACGGCCTGCAGGCGATGACCACCCAGTGCGATATCCTGGCCACTGGCGTGAACGACGTCATGGCCATCACCGAGGCGGTGCCGCATGACCTCGTGAACACCCGCGCCGCCCTGCGCGCCTGCGTCGCCGCCGTGGCCGACGACCCGCAGAACGCGCGCCTTGTCGCCCACCTGGGCCGGGTCCTGCGGCTGGAACGCCGCTTCGACGAGGCCCTGTTCTACGCCGAGGAAGCCGCACGCCTGGGCCATCCCATGGCCTGGGGCGGTATCGCGGAAATCTACCGCCTCGGCCTGGGTGTCGACCCCGACCCCGAACGCGCCGCCGCCGCCGCGCGCCAGGGCGCGGTGATGGGGGCCGCGCCGATGCGGCTGCTTCTGGGGATGCACTACCGCGAAGGCTGGGGGGTGCCGCAGTCGTTTTCCGAGGCGCGGCGCTGGATGGAACTGGCGTCCATGCAGGGCAACCGCGCCGCGACCACCGCGCTGGGCGATCTCTACCGGCGCGGCCAGGGCGTGCCCGCCGACCCGGCTCGCGCGCTCGACCTCTACCGCCAGGCCGCCGCGCTGGGACATACCGATGCGATGAACAACGTGGGCCTGGCCTACATGCGCGGCGAAGGCGTGCCGGCCGATACCGCGCTGGGCATCCGCTGGCTGTCGCAGGCCACCGACCTCGGCAATCCCTATTCTGCCTTCCACCTCGGCCGCGCCTTCCTGACCGGCTGGGGCGTGCAGCCCGACATGCGCGTGGCGCTGGCCTATTTCCGGCTGTCGGCGCAGCGCAATTTCTTCGGCGCCTATGCCTTCATGGGCGACATCCTGACCTCGCCAGACGCGGGCGAGTTGCGCAACGTCTCGGAAGGCTACGCCAACTACATCATCGCGCGCGAGGCCGCGGTCCTGCGCGACACCATCGCCTCGCAGCGGGAACTGGAAACGATCCTGCCGAAGATCGAGGCGCTGCTGCCCACCATGTCCCCCGTCGAACGCGACGCCGGCGAGCAGATCGCCGCGGACTGGATCGCGCAGTACGGCCTGCTGGACTTCGAACTGGTGCACGAGTGACGCAGAGCTTCCCGGCCCCGCCGACGCTGGCACAGGTTCCCTTCGTCTACCTCAGCTACGACGAACCCTGGGCCGATGCAGGCTGGGCCGACCTGAAGGCCAAGGTGCCCGGCGCGATCCGGGTGCACGGGGTGCGGGGCCTGGATGCCTGCCACAAGGCGGCGGCCGAGGCGGCGGGCACGGACCATTTCGTGACCATCGACGCCGACACGACGGTCGATCCCGGCATCGGGAAGACCGTGGTGCCGCGCGCCCTGCTGTCCGACAAGGTCCGCCTGATCTGGCCCAGCCGGAACGCGGTCAACGGGCTGGTGTCGGGCAACGGGTCGGTCAAGCTGTGGCCGCGTGCCCTGGTCATGGCCATGCGCACGCACGAGGCAGCACCGCCCGAGACCCTGTCGCTCGACCACGACCTGGGTGATGTCGAACCGGGCGTCACCCGGTCGGTTGACCTGCCCGGGGCACTGGCCACCACGGACCCCGCACGCACACCGCGCCACGCCTTCCGCGCCGGGTTCCGCGAGGGCGCCTATCTCGACAGGCTTCTGTCCGACCTGGCCGCGCGCCACGGTGCCGACGATTCGCGCACGGCGGCCCTGCGGTCGATCCTGACGGCCTGGGCCTCGGTCGGGCGGCATACCCCGAACGGGCTCTGGGTGATCTACGGGGTGCGGCTGGCCCTGTGGCTGGCCCGCAGCGACCCCGGCCGCGACCTGCGCATCCTGAACGACTACGGCGCGCTGGGAAACCTGTGGTCGGACTGGGTGCTGCCACGGTTCTCGCCCGGCGGCACGATCTGCCGCTGGACGGGCGACACCTGGGACGCCGCGGTGCTGTCGGATGAGGTCGCGGCTTTGGGGGCACGGCTGACGGGCCTCGGCCTGTCCGGTCTGGCCGAGATCGGGGCGAATGAAAGCCGCCTGATCGCCGGGGCGGGCGTGTTCCCCGCGGCCCGCAACGGCGCGGCGCTGGACGGGCTGGGCTGGGCACTGGTGCAGGGCAAGGGCTTCGCGGCCGACAAGGCACAAGCCCGGGTCTGGTTCGAGGCCGCGCAGGCCCTGGACCACCCAGGCGGCGCGCTCAACCTGGCCAAGCTGTCTGAATCGGGTGACATCGCGGGCCGCACCCCCGACGATATCCGCCGCCTCTACCGCGTCGCCGTGGCGCGGGGCAACCGCTGGGCGCCGGACCGTCTGGCCGCGTTCGAGGCGTCGCTGGCCTGCGCAGAAAGCCAACGGGCGGAACCCGCGAACCGGGGCGAACAGCCCTCGACCGCGGCCGCGGCCGGATCATGACGCTGCTGGCCGACCTGCCCTGGCTCTGGTGCGGTGCATCCCTGCCCGGCACCGGACCGGCAACCTTGCCGGACATCGCGCATCTGACCATCGCCCCCGGCGCAGGCGCACTGGCCGACGCGGCGCAGTCGCTGTCCGCGCCGCTGTGTGTTCTGGTCCTGCCCGATATCCACCCCTGGCCCGACGCCGGTGCCCTGTCGCCCGACCCGGCCCTGACGGCTACGGGCCGCCCCCTCCTGTATCCGGCCGAGAACGCGCTCACCGGCGAGGACACCCCGGATCATGGCCTGTGGGTCCTCGCACCTGCGCTTCTGGCCGCGCAGGCAGCAGGGTTGCTGTCCGGTGCGGCGTCGCGGACGCTGGCGCCGCTGGTGCCCCCGTCGCTCGCCGCCACATGGGATTGCGGCACCTCGCCCGAGGCGGCCTTTCGCGCGGGCCACGCAGCCATGCGGGATGCCCCGCACGGCACCGCCCTGGCCCTGACGGCCAGCCTTGGCGCGGACCGCCCGAACGGCCTCTGGTGGGGCATCGGTGCGGCGCGGGGTCTCTTGGGCGATCCGGCCGATGCCGCCTGGGCGGAAGAAACCGTGACTGCCGCCGACACCGACAGCCTGGCCCTGCGACGGGTGGAACTTGCGCGCCGGGTCCGGGTGCTGTGCGGGCTGCCGGTGCACCCGCTGGACGCCGCCGCCGCCGCCGCCCTGCGCCGGATGCGGGCGCCGATCGCATCCGGCGGGATCTGGGATCGCCACGCAGCAGATCTGCGCGAACTGATGCCAGGGGCGAACGACGCGCCCGTGATCGCAGGCCACCGGCTGGCGCGCGCCGCGCTCTGGGGGTCGGGCTGAGGCGGTTTCAGTCCTGCGTCAGCCCCGCGTCAGGGCATCGGCCACGCCCCGCGCTCCGGTGCAGACCACGCCATCCGCGACCGAACCCGTGCCGTTGCCATCGAACCGCGCCGTCTCGCGCCAGGCCCTGCCCGGGACAACGGGCGACTGGCTTGCCCGAACTTCGTGAACCGTCGCGATCTGCGCGCTGCCCGCCCCGTTCAGCGTCACCGTCACATCGCTGCGAACCCGCATGTCGCGCGTGACGATGCCGCCCGGGACATCCGCCCCGAACAGGACCGACCGCGGGGCGTTCGCCGGAAACCGCGCGACATTGCCCTGCGCGGTCTGGATGAAGGTTCCGCAGTCCACCAACGCAGGATCGGACGACCGGGCCGTGACACGATCGCGACGGCTGTCGGTCGAGACGCCCTCGAAACCCGCCGCTCGCAGGCGCGCCGCGACAACCGCCAGACTTTCCGCGGTGGTCGCGCCCGGAAGGTCGACGGGCGGCAACGCACCCCGTGCCGCCGGTGCGACGTACCGCAGACCGTCCGGGGCTGGCGGCACTGCCGCGCAGGCCCCGAGGGCAAGGGAAATGGACAGCAGGCCGGACCGGATGGCGACATGGCGGCGCATCAGTAAAGGGCCCTTTCTGGGGCGACGAACCCGGGGGCCGGGGCCGGCGCGGCGGGAACCGGGGTCGGGGAAGGTGCGGCCTGCCGGGGAAGCGTGCGCGCCTGCGGCACCGCCGGGGCAATCGCCCCGAGACGGATCAGCGCGGCAATCGCCCGGTCGACGTACGTCCCGGCGGGATAGCGGCTGAGGTAGTCGTAGTAGGCTTCCACCGAATCCGACTGCGCGGCGGTGCTCCAGGCGACGGTCTCGTCCGGGGTTGCGCTGCCGACACGGGCCGGGGTGCCGGCCAGAAGGGTAATGAGGAAGGCCCTGACAAAGATCGCCCAGCGCGACACGGTCGCCATCGGAACACTCCCGCTACGGATCGCAGAACACGACCCATTGACGCAGGGTAACGCGAATTCCGGCCGGTTCAATCGGGAAGTTGCAAAGGCCGAAGGATTGTCGCATCGCCCGGTCCGGCATCCCCGCCAGAACCGCCCGCTTCAGGGGCGATCAACACTGGTGTCGGCCCGCGCTCGACCCGACGGCGCAGCAAAAGCCGCACCAGATCGGCTGCCTCGTCGCCCGTCCAGTGGCACTCGGCCACGCCGCGCCGCGCAAGGATGAATCGCAACCGACGTACCTGATGCTCCATCACCGACGCCTGCGGAGCCGCGGACAGCAGATCGGCCACCGGCACCAGGTGTTCGAACCCCCACGACCGCAGGCCTGTCCCGGGCATCCGGTCACAGATCAGCACCGCGCCGGCGCCAGGCCCCACCAGCTGGCCAAAGGCGGCCAGCGCGCGGGTCAGCGCCGCCTCGGACAGACCGGGTGCCAGCAGGGCCCGCACCATGCCGGCCGACCCCGACGACAGCCGTACATCGGCCTGCGCCACCGCCCGCCGACCCGCCGCAATCGCCTCGGCGATCCGCCCCATCTGGCCCCTCCGTGTGCCCCGGTCGCAATGGACAAGCCCTTGCCCGCGCGTCACTCTAGCACCATGCCCGGCCCGCGAAAGGCCGCACGGAGCCCGCGATGGACCTCGACGTTCTGATGGTGGCCGATCCGCGCTTTCCCGGCGGCACATCGACCGCGCTGGCGGCCGAGGTCCGGGCACTGACCGATGCGGGCTACCGGGTCGGTCTGGCGGCGATGGCCGGGCCGCTGTTGCCCGCGCGGCGCGGTGCGCACCCGGAAATCGCCGCCCTGTTGTCCGACGGGGCGCTCATCCCGGTTCCCCCCGGCACACCCGCCGCGGCGCGGCTTGCCTGCGTGCACCACCCCACGGTCCTGGCCGACTGGCCCGCGGGCCCCTGGCGGCTGACCGCGGGCGAGACGGTGATCGTCGCCCACCATCCGCCGGTGGATGCGACCGGTACGCCACAATATGATCTTGCCCGCATCGGCGAAGTCACCGCCGACCTCTTCGGACCCGCCGTCTGGGCGCCCGTCGGCCCCGCCGCGCGCCGGGCCTTCGCGGGCCTGCCCGGCGCACCACCGCTGACCGCCTCCGACTGGGTCAACACCCTGAACCCCGCCGACTGGCCGGGCCCCCGCGCCGCCCCCTTCGCCGCGCGCGCAACCCTGGGCCGCCACAGCCGCCCCGGGGCCGAGAAATGGCCCGACACCCGTGCCGAGCTCTTGCAGGCCTACCCCGACGCGCCCGACATCCGTGTGCGCCTGATGGGCTGGGACGACCGCCTGGACGCCCGCTTTGCCCCGCGCCCGGCGGGCTGGCAGGTGCTGCCCTTCGGCGCATTGCCGGTGCGGCGGTTCCTGACCTCGATCGACTACTTCGCCTACTACCACGGCAGCACCTGGATCGAGGCCTTCGGCCGCGCGCCGCTGGAAGCGATGGCCGCGGGCCTGCCGGTGTTCCTGCCGCCGTCCTTTGCCGACCTGTTCCACGAAGGCGCGGTCTATTCCCCGCC
>CAYYOE010000114.1:0-9118 GCA_964473055.1 uncultured Rhodobacterales bacterium
CTGTATGGCGGCGGCGGCAATGACACGCTGGTCGGCAACACCGGGGCCGATGTCCTCTATGGCGGTCCGGGGGATGATCAGCTGTTCGGTAGCGAAGGGCGCGACCTGCTGTATGGCGACGGCGGCGACGACACCCTGCGCGGCGGCACCGGGGCCGACACGCTGTATGGCGGTTTTGGCCGCGACGTTTTGTTCGGCGGGGCGCAGAACGACCTGCTGTTCGGCGGGCCGGGGGATGATCGCCTCTATGGCGGCACCGGGGCCGATACATTGCACGGCGATGACGGCAACGACCAGCTGTGGGGCGACGACGGGTTCGACTGGCTTTATGGCGGCGACGGGAACGACACCCTGTATGGCGGTGCGCAGGGCGACGTCCTGTTCGGGGGGGCGGGTAACGACTGGCTGGATGGCGGAACCGGAAACGATACGCTGACAGGCGGCGCGGGTGCGGATGTCTTCGTGTTCCGCGCGGGATACGGGCACGACCGGATCACCGATTTCGACCCCTGGGAGGACCGGCTGGCGCTGGACCCCGCGCTTTGGGGCGGAGGGGGGGCGTCCGCAGCGATGGACCATGCGCGGCTGTCCGAGGAAGGTCTGGTGTTCGACTTCGGGCCCGCGGGAACGCTGACCCTGGAAGGCATGGTCACCCTCGACGGGATCGGGGCGCGGATCGACCTGATCTGACCCGTGGGTCAGCCGTCAGGGTAGAAGGCGTCGAAATCGCGGGCGTAGCGATTTCGGATCAGTGCAAGGGTGGATGGCGCGATGCGGTCGGCGACCTCGGGCGTGGCCCCGGCCCGTACATTCTGCGCCTGCAACTTCCCGAGGGATCGCCCTGTCCAGCGTCTGACGACGGCCCGGATCGCGTCCCAGTCGGCGTCCAGCGTTTCCGTGCGCGCCACGAAGTCGGGCAGCAGCCTGTTGCCGATGGCCAGGATGGCCCATTGCGCGCGGACATGGATATCGCAGTCGGCGTCGGGGGTTTCTGCGACCCGCTCGACGAAGGCGTCGAACGACATGCCATGGGTGACGCCCATGGCGGCGATCCGGGCATACATCACGTCGTTCTCGACCACCTTGTTGTTCCAGGCGGACCAGAGGCGCGCCACGGGATGCCGCACCACGGTGAAGCACCAGGGGCGGTCCGGGTCGGGCAGGTGCGCGAACTGGCGGCGTGTCAGGCAGCGCGCCACTTCTGGCGGCTGGTCCAGCCAGAAGGAATCGTTGTTGGGCCGCAGACCGTTGCCCCGCAGCCCGAGTTCCGCCGCCAGACGATAGCGGATGGTCGAATTCGCCGCCTTTGGCACGCGCGCGAAGGCGAGGGACAGGTCGGGCAGGATCAGGAAGTGCCGGTCGTGCCGGGAAATCCGGCCTGGCGTCCGCCCCGCACCGCGGGCAGGCTTGCCGCGGGGCGACGCCGGCAGTTTCGGGGAGTTCAGGTCAAGCACTGGCATGGGCTTCATCCTTCGGTGAAACGGCGTCCGTGAAGACGCAACAGCAGAAGCCCGAGCGCCATCAGGCCCAGGGCGACCAGGGCGACATAGACCGGGTCGACATAGTCGGCGCGGTACGTCGGATAGAGGCCCGACCGCGACAGCCCGACGATGTGCACGAGCGGGTTCCACAGGATCAGGTCCATTGTCGTGCGCGGCAGGTCCTGCGGCAGCCAGATGACCGCTGACACCAGGATCAGCGGCTTTGACAGGACGGCGAACACCGTCTGCCACAGCGGAATCCGGTCGAAGAGCACAGCGTTCAGCGTTCCGACCGCGAGGCCGAGCAACGTCGCCAGCGCCGCCGCAGCCATCAGGGCCCCGGGTTGCGGAATCGGGCCTGACTCCGTCCAGCCCAGCACCGCCCCCAGGACAATCAGCGCGGCGATCACATGGGTCAGCATCGCAAGGAGGGCGCGCGCAAGGATCGTGTCGAGTGGCGTGATCGCGGGATAGGCCAGCAGCCCCCGCGCCAGTCTCGGCGCCGAAGACGCGGCGGCCTGCACTTCGGCGTAGAGGCGGAAAGGCAGGTAGCCGGAGGCGTAGAACAGAAGGAAACTGCTGCCGATTGGAGGGCTGCGCAGCACCAGCGCAAAGGCCACGGCCAGAAGGCTGATGGCCGCGACCGGCGCGACGATCGCCCAGAGGTGCCCCCCCGCCAGCCGCCCGCCGGATTGCGCGACCTCGCGCAGTATCAGGGCGACGATTGCGCGACCGGGGCCGGTTGGGGCAGTTCCCCCTGTCGCCGTCGTCACGTTGGGGCCAAGGGTGCCGGACATGGAGACTCCGTGGTTGCCGGAGCAGTCATGCAGAGGATTCGTAAACTTCTTCCCAATAGCGTCGGGTCGGAGAGATTCCGAAGGACCGACGATGGCGGGCGAGCCGGACAACGTGATCAGGATGGCCGCGTCAGAGGCGCGTGAAGGCGACCCCGGGCGCGCCGGGATCGCACGGAACGGTCCCGCCGCGATAGGGCCGGCAGCCAAGGAGGCCCGGCGACTTGCCATCCTTGCCCGGAGGGATCGGCTCGCCTTCCGGCCGTCCGAGGATGATCCCCATGGGGACCCCTCGTATCGTCCCGAGGCGGATGACGCGGACTGTGTCACCGCAGCTGCGCAGCACGCCCCGGCAACGGTGGAGATCGCGGATGCGCCCCCGGTTCCACCATTCGCCGCGGGATTGCGCGGGGCTGCCCTTGCATCGCCGGAAAGCCGGACAGCCAGACTTTCGGCGGCAGTCTTTGTCGGGCTTGTGGTTCTGCCCGTTGCTGTCGCGGCCTGGTATCTTTGGGCCGTCGCGGTGGACCAGTACGCGTCGCGCCTCGCCTTCACGGTGCGGCACGATTCTGCAGCCCCGGCTGCCGGGCTGATGGGGGGAATGGCGGCGATCACCGCGTTGTCCGGGCGCGGTGGCCAGGAAGCTGACGTGATCGCCGCCTTCGTGACCAGTCCCGACCTTGTGGCGCGGATCGACGGCGCGCTTGACCTGAGAGTGGCCTTTTCCCTGCCCCATGCCCGCGATCCGGTGTTTGCGTTGGCGCCCGGCGCCTCGATCGAGGATCTGACCCGGCATTGGCGGCGACAGGTCAGCCTGGCCTACGACCCCGGAACCGGGCTGATCGACCTGACGGTGCGGGCCTTCGATCCCGCCACCGCGCAGGAGGTGGCCCGCGCAATCCTTGCGGAGAGCGCGGCTCTCGTGGACCGGCTTAGCCGGGTCGCCCGGAACGAGGCGATGGAACATGCCGGAACCGACCTTGCCCGTGCCGAGGATCGCCTGTCCTCTGCCCGCATGGCGATGGCACGGTTCCGGGCCGAGAACCGACTGGTCGATCCGGCCGGCGAAGCGGCGGTCCAGTCGGGGCTTGTCGCCTCGCTGGAGGCGCAACTGGCCGAGGCGCTGATCGCGCAGGACATGCTTGCCGGCACCACACGCGCCGGCGATCCGCGCGTGGTCCAGACCGCCCGGCGCATAGACGTGATCGAGGGACGAATCGCGGCCGAGCGTGCGCGGTTTGCCCCCGATTCGGGCGGGGCCGGTCCGTCGGTGGCGGGCGCGGGCGGGGCGCGCGACCATGCCAGCGTGATGGCCGAGTACGAACGTCTTGCCGTGGACCAGGCCTTTGCCGAGGCCGCCTATACCGCGGCGCTGGCGGCGGTTGAGGCGGCACGGGCCGATGCAGCGCGTCGCGCGCTGCATCTCGCGCCGCATGTCGAACCCACGCTGGCGGAGCGGGCCGAGTTTCCGCGCCGCTGGATCATCCTGGGGCTCGTCGCCGGGGCCGCGGTGCTGGTCTGGTCGGTCCTGGTACTGGCCATGGCCGCGTTGCGCGACCGGGCCTGAGGGTGGGCGGATGATTGCACTTCATGCCTTGTCCAAGCGCTTCGGCGGGCCGCGCGGCGGACGAGTCGTTGCGGACGGGATCGATGCCCTGTTCCCGCGGGGACGATCGGTGGCGCTGCTTGGCGGAAACGGAGCCGGGAAGTCGACGCTGCTGCAACTGATCGCCGGGACGATGCGGCCGGATGCCGGCCGGGTCGAGCGGTCGGGACGGGTGTCCTGGCCCGTGGGGCTGGCCAACTGCCTGCACCGCGACATGACCGGGGCCCAGAACCTGCGCTTTCTGGCCCGGGTCTACGCGGTGGACGCGCGCGCACTTGTCGGCTTCGCGGTCGAGGTGACCGGGCTTGGATCCGCGCTCGACCGTCCCGTTGCGCAGTACTCGTCCGGCATGCGCGCCCGTCTGGCTTTTGCCGCGGCGATGGGCATCCCGTTCGACCACTACCTGATCGACGAGGTCACGGCCGTGGGTGATGCCGCGTTCCGGCGCGACAGCGAGGCCATCCTGCGGGACCGGTTGGGCCGGGCCGGGGCCATCGTCGTCAGCCATTCGCCCACGACCCTGCGGCGCCTTTGCAGTGCCGGGGCGGTCCTGTCGGGCGGACGCCTGACATGGTTCGACAGGATCGAGGACGCGATCGAGCATCACGAAATGGCCGTGCAGGCATGATGCGCAGGACGGCGGAACAGCCTGCAAGGCAGGCCTTGCGAAAGGAAGACCCATGATGGTGGATCGCATCGCGGTAGATGAGGCGGCAGCGGACCTGCCGACCGAGCAGTGTTCCGACAGCCTTGCCGCACCTCGGGAAGGGCCACATTCCGGCAAGGACGACACGGCACCGCGGGCCGCGGTGCGCCGGGAACTGGCCCTGCGCCGAAAGGCCCGCACCGCAAGGCGCGACGGGGCCGAAGGTGCAGTTGCCGCGGTTGGCAAGCGGATGCATGGCGACATCGGCGCCCTGCGGGCCCTGCGCGCGGCGCCATCGCCGATGGTTCCCCTGGGAAATCTCGCCGAGGAGGTCTGCGTCGCGTGCGGCGCGGTCGATCTTCAGGTGGGTCGCTACCCCGCCTACAAGAGCCCGGTGTTCGCCGGGCAGTTGCTGCTGCAGTGCCGCTGCTGCGGCCTGGCCTGGGTTCCCGGTGGCAACCTGGACCTCGCCGCATTCTACGCCGCCGACTATTCCGAAAGCTACCGTGCCGAGCGTGGCCGCAACGGGGCCTTCTATTCCGACGACAACCCGGCCTGGTCGCGGCCCGTCCACAAGGTGCGCGACCGTGCCCGTCGGCAGGCCGAAGATCTTGCCAGACACGGGCCGTTCGCGCGCGTGCTCGATGTAGGGGCCGGCGAGGGGATGTTCCTGCACGCCCTGCCTGCGGCCGAGAAGTGGGCCGTCGAACCCGATCGCCATGGCCGCCGCATCCTGGAAGAGGAACTGGGCGTCCGGTTGACCACCCTGCCCGAAGCGGCGCTGGGCCGGGCGGGAGGCCCGTTCGACCTGATTACCGCCAGTCATGTGCTGGAACACATCATGGCGGACGACATCCTGCCGACGCTGCAATCGGCGCGGGCGGCCCTGCGCCCCGGCGGGCTTTTCTTTGCCGAGGTTCCGGCTGGGGCCGAACAGTTGATCGCTTTCGCCGCCGGGCGCCGTCCGCCCCGGGCGCGGATGGAGCCGCACACGCTGTTCTTTTCCGCACTGTCGCTGGTGCGCCTGATCCGGCAGGCGGGTTTTGCGGTGCTGGAACTTGGTCCCTGCGGCTGGACCAGCGCCAACGTCCCGGGCGATGTCCTGCGCGAGATCGCGGGCGGGGCCGACCATCTGACGGACGGCCCGCTGGCAGTGCTTGCGCGGGCCCCCTGACGATCAGCGCCCGCGCGCCGTGCCGCGCGGGCGGGCCGATGCCGCGCCCCCGACACGAGCCTTGCGTCCCGACAGACCAGTCCATATACGCGCGCGGTGGTCGGCATCGGGCCGAGTCACCAATTTGCGCCGTGTCCGCCCATTCGCTCGGGGGCGCGTCCGGCAAGGAGAGAGCGACATGAAACTGAACGAACTGCACGACAACGAAGGCGCCACCCGCAAGAAGAAGCGGGTCGGTCGTGGGCCCGGGTCCGGCAAGGGCAAGACCGGCGGCCGGGGGATCAAGGGCCAGACCTCGCGGTCGGGCGTCGCGCTGAACGGCTATGAAGGCGGCCAGATGCCGCTGTACCGGCGCCTGCCGAAGCGCGGCTTCAACAAGCCGAACCGCAAGTCCTTTGCGGTCGTGAACCTGTCGGTGATCCAGAAGTTCATTGACGCGGGCAAGCTGGACGTCAAGGCGCCGATCACCGAGGACGTGCTGGTGGCCTCGGGCCTCGTGCGGCGCAAACTGGACGGCGTGCGCGTGCTGGGCAAGGGCCCGTTCACCGCAAAGGCCACGATCGCCGTGACCGGCGCATCCGCGCAAGCGGTGGCGATGGTGGCCGAATCGGGCGGCACGCTCACGACTTCGTCGCAGGCTGCGTCCGAATAAGCGGTTGTGGCGGCCCGCGCCGCCCCTTACATCACCGCTAGATTGTCGATTACGCCGCCGACCGCATGCCGGGACGGCGGCGTTCCCGTGGGAGAAAGCCTATGGCGTCCGCAGCAGAGCAGATGGCCTCGAACCTGAGCTGGAGCGCCTTTGGCAAGGCGACCGAGCTCAAGCAGCGGATCCTGTTCACGGTCGGCTTGCTGATCGTCTATCGGATCGGCACCTACATCCCGGTTCCCGGGATCGACGGCACCGAACTTCGCGCGTTCATGGACGAGGCGACCGCCGGCATCGGCGGGATGCTGAACATGTTAACCGGCGGCGCGATCAGCCGCATGGGCATCTTCGCGCTGGGCATCATGCCCTATATCTCGGCCTCGATCATCGTGCAGCTTCTGGCGGCCATGGTGCCGAGCCTCGAGCAGCTGAAGAAGGAAGGCGAGCAGGGGCGCAAGAAGCTGAACCAGTACACCCGGTTCGGCACGGTCGCGCTGGCGCTGTTCCAGGGCTACGGGCTGGCCGTCAGCCTTGAGGCCGGCGGTCTGGCGCATGATCCCGGCTGGTTCTTCCGCGCCTCGGTCGTCATCACACTGGTCGGGGGCACGATGTTCCTGATGTGGCTGGGTGAACAGATCACCCAGCGCGGCGTCGGCAACGGCATCTCGCTGATCATTTTCGTCGGCATCATTGCCGAAGTGCCGGCCGCACTGGCGCAGTTCTTCGCCTCGGGACGGTCGGGTGCGATCTCGACCCCGGTGATCATCGGCGTGATCTTGATGATGATCGCCGTGATCATGTTCGTGGTGTTCATGGAGCGATCTCTGCGAAAGATCCACATCCAGTACCCGCGCCGTCAGGTGGGGATGAAGGTCTATGACGGCGGATCGAGCCATCTGCCCGTCAAGGTGAACCCCGCGGGCGTGATCCCGGCGATCTTCGCGTCGTCGCTGCTGCTTCTGCCTGTGACGGTGTCCACCTTCTCGGGCAACCAGACCGGGCCGGTCATGTCGACCGTCCTGGCCTATTTCGGCCCCGGACAGCCGTTGTACCTGCTGTTCTTCACGGCGATGATCGTGTTCTTCACCTATTTCTACACGGCCAACGTGTCCTTCAAGACCGAGGACGTGGCCGACAACCTGAAGAACCAGAACGGGTTCATTCCCGGCATCCGCCCCGGCCAGAAGACCGCGGAATACCTCGACTACGTCGTGAACCGTATCCTCGTGCTCGGATCGGGATACCTTGCCGCCGTCTGTCTGATGCCTGAGGTTCTGCGCGCGCAGCTTGCCATTCCGTTCTATTTCGGCGGCACCTCGGTGCTGATTGTCGTGTCGGTGACTATGGACACGATCCAGCAGGTGCAGTCTCATCTGCTGGCGCATCAGTACGAAGGGCTGATCGAGAAATCGCAACTGCGTGGAAAAAAGCGCGGGCCGACAAAGGGACGGTGAGGAGATGAACATCATTCTGCTGGGGCCCCCGGGGGCCGGCAAGGGGACACAGGCGCGTGTCCTGACCGAAGGGCGCGGGATGGTGCAGCTGTCGACAGGCGACATGCTGCGCGAGGCACGGACATCGGGCACCGAAATGGGCCGCAGGGTTGCCGAAGTGATGGATCGGGGCGGTCTGGTGACTGACGAGATCGTGATCGGGCTGATCCGCGAGCGGCTGCAGCAGGGCGCCGAGGGCGGGTTCGTCTTCGACGGCTTTCCCAGGACCTTGGCACAGGCCGATGCGCTGGGCGCTCTTCTGACCGAAGTCGGCCAGACTCTGGATGCGGTAATCGAGTTGCGTGTCGACGACGAGGTGCTGGTGCACCGGATCGTCAACCGTGCCGAGCAGGCCCGCGCGGCCGGTCAACCGGTCCGCGCCGACGACAATGCCGACAGCCTGCGCGTGCGGCTGATGGAATACTACAAGAAGACTTCGCCGCTGATCGGCTACTACTATGCCAAGGGGCAGTTGCGCAGTGTGGACGGCCTGGCCGAGATCGACGCGGTATCGGGGGCAATCGCCGCGGCGCTCGACGCCTGAAGGCCCCATCAGCGCAGGGGCTCTTGACCCCGCGCGACCCAGCGCCTAATGGCGCCTGTCTCGAAAGAGAATCGGTCAGTGCCGGGTGATCGGCGCCTTGACCGGACACCTCACCGGGTTTGGCGGCGCGCCGGGCGCACCCCATGCCCCGCCGTTGTGAAAAAAGGGTCTGGCGCTACGGGCCCGCAACGAAAGGACGAAAGACCTTGGCACGTATTGCCGGCGTGAACATCCCGACTTCGAAGCGGGTTCCGATTGCGCTTACCTATATCACCGGAATCGGCCCGGCCTCGGCCCGGACGATCTGCAATGCCGTCGGCATTGACCTGTCGCGTCGTGTCAACGAATTGACCGACGCCGAGGTGCTTGCCATCCGCGAGTACATCGACGCGAACCAACAGGTCGAAGGCGACCTGCGCCGCGAAGTGCAGATGAACATCAAGCGGCTGATGGATCTTGGCTGCTATCGCGGGCTGCGTCATCGCCGCAACCTGCCGGTGCGCGGTCAGCGGACCCACACCAACGCTCGCACCCGCAAGGGCCCCGCCAAGCCGATCGCCGGCAAGAAGAAATAAGGGGCAGGACCTATGGCACGCGATACCAAAGCCACGCGCCTCAAGCGCAAGGAACGCAAGAACATCGCCGCCGGCGTGGCGCATGTGAACTCGTCCTTCAACAACACCAAGATCCTGATCTCCGATGTGCAGGGCAACGCGATTTCCTGGTCGTCG
>CAYYOE010000115.1:0-9113 GCA_964473055.1 uncultured Rhodobacterales bacterium
CACCGCGTCCTCGGTGCGGGCGCGGTCCATCAGGTCGCGTTCGTCGGCGTCTATGTCATGCCCTTCGGACAGCCGTTCGGCGAGCGTCCCGTAACCCGTCACGTCCAGCGGCGCGAGGCCCGCCTGCTTGAGCACCGCCACGGTTTCGCGCACGGCTTCGGCTTCGTCCACGCCGGATGCATAGACCATCAAGGCTGCGCCGGTCGCACCCTCCGGCAATCCGTCCCCCTGCTTTCGCCCGACCTGCACAAGCAGGGTGTAAACCTGCTGGCGGGAGGGCGCACCGGATTTTTCGTCGGTCATAAGCGGGCCTTCGGGCTGAATGGATCGATTGGGTGGGATCAGTCGCGCAGCAGATCGTTGATCGAGGTCTTGGCGCGGGTCTGGGCATCGACTTGCTTGACGATCACGGCGCAATACAGATGAACGCCGTTTTTGGACGGCATCGACCCGGCCACAACGACCGATCCGGCGGGCACTTCGCCATAGCTGACGTTGCCCGTTTCACGATCCACGATCTTGGTGGAGCGGCCGATAAACACGCCCATGCCGAGCACCGATCCTTCGCGGACGATGCAGCCTTCGACGACCTCGGACCGCGCACCAATGAAGCAGTTGTCCTCGATGATCGTGGGGCCTGCCTGCATCGGCTCCAACACGCCGCCGATGCCCACCCCGCCCGACAGATGCACGTTGCGCCCGATCTGCGCGCAGGACCCGACCGTGGCCCAGGTGTCGACCATGGTCCCCTCGCCCACATGGGCACCGAGGTTCACGAAGGAGGGCATCAGCACCACGCCCGGTGCTATGTAGGCCGACCGGCGCACCACGGCGGTCGGCACGGCGCGGAAGGCCGCGGCCTTCCAGTCCTTTTCTTGCCAGCCCTTGAACTTGGAATCGACCTTGTCCCACCAACCGCCGCCCTGCGGCCCGCCCGACTGCCACTCCATCTCGGTCAGCCGGAACCCCAACAAGACGGCCTTCTTTGCCCACTGATTCACATGCCAGGTGCCATCGGCCTTGCGTTCGGCCACCCGCAGGTGGCCGCGATCCAGCGCGTCCAGCGTTTCCTCGACCGCGTCGCGCGCCGCGCCTTGCGTGGCGGGGGTGATTTCGGTGCGGGCATCCCAGGCGGCCTCGACCGCGGCTTCCAGATCGGCATGGTTCATGGACAGGCTTCCTTCGCGGGTGGTGCGGGCT
Source organism: uncultured Rhodobacterales bacterium (assembly GCA_964473055.1). Classification (GTDB taxonomy): domain Bacteria; phylum Pseudomonadota; class Alphaproteobacteria; order Rhodobacterales; family Rhodobacteraceae; genus UBA996. The sequence continues at coordinate 1,201 of CAYYOE010000115.1, forward strand.
TCGGGCAGGCTATAGACAGGCCTGACTAGGGGCGCAATCGCAGGCGCAACCGCACACTGGACGATACGGAGACCCGCGCATGAAGGATGACCGCCACAGCCTGTTCCGCGACGCAGGCCAGGACACGGATGCCGCACGTCATGTGCCCGACACGCCCCAGGGGCGATCCTCGGCCTACAGGCTGGCCTTCGCCGACCCCGACTTCCTGCTGCGCGACGAACTGCGCCCGGTGCGCCTTCAGCTGGAACTGCTCAAGCCCGAACTGATGCTGTCCGAGGCCGGGGTCTTGTCGACGATCGTTCTTTTCGGCGGCGCCCGCATCCCGGAACCGGCGCAGGCCGGCGACGCCCGGACCGCAACCCTAGCGGGCCTGTCGCGCTACTACGACGAGGCCCGGCGCTTTGCGCGCCTGATCACCGAACGCAGCCAGTCCAACGGAAACGCGGGACGCGAGAACGTGATCGTCACTGGTGGTGGCCCCGGCGTCATGGAGGCCGGCAACCGGGGTGCGGCCGAGGCGGGGGGCGTGTCCATCGGCCTGAACATCGTGCTGCCGCACGAGCAACAGCCAAACGACTGGGTCACGCCGGAGCTGTGCTTCAACTTCCACTACTTCGCGATCCGGAAGATGCACTTTCTGATGCGCGCGCGCGCCATCGTCGTGTTTCCGGGCGGGTTCGGGACGCTGGACGAACTGTTCGAGTCACTGACGCTGATCCAGACCGGTCGCATGGGACGTGTGCCGTTCCTGCTGTTCGGCGAGGAATTCTGGCGTCGGATTGTTGATTGGGACGCGCTGGCCGACGCAGGCACCATCGCGCCCGAGGATCTGGACCTGTTCCGGTTCGTCGAGACGGCGGATCAGGCTATCGCCGCCATTGACGGATGGGACGGCGCGGGCACAAAGCGCCAGGACATCCCGGGCCGCTGACCCGCATTTCACGCGCTTTGTGCTTCGCGTGTTCGGCTGCGGAAAACCACCCGCTCGGCCCCGGCCTCGTCATCCTCCATGTCGGGGCTGACCACCTCTTCTGGCAGCTCCAATGCGGTTCCGACATCGTGATCCCCGGCCGGGCTGCCTGCTGCAGGCGCGTCATGTCCGGGGCGCAGCGGCGGGCGGATGCCCTCGCCGGCCGCATCGGCGATCAGGTCGACGATCGTCGGCTTCTTCAAGGGCTTCGTCAGATACCTGTCGATTCCTGCCGAAAGGATGTCTGCCTCATCGCCGGCCATCGCATGCGCCGTGACCGCCACAATCGGCGTATGCGGCTTGTCGGCGGCCTTTTCGAACGCCCGGATCAGCGCGGCGGCTTCCTTTCCGTCCATTCCCGGCATCGAGATGTCCATGAAGATCAGGTCGGGCTGCGCCGCCGTGTATGCCTGCACGGCCTCTTCGCCGTTGCAGGCAAAGGACAGCTCGATGTCGAGGTCCTTCACGAACTTGGCGAACACCAGCTGGTTCGTCCTGTTGTCCTCTGCGACCAGCACGCGCAACGCTCGTGGTTTCCCGTTGCCGGGCTCAGGGGGCGGGGCCGTTTCGGGGGGCGAGGACAGGGCCATGGGGGTCAGCCGCCCAAGGGCGTCCAGCAGTTCGTGCCGAAGTGGCGGCTTGTTCAGAATGCTGGCCCCTGTCGGCGCGATCTTGCCGGATTCGGCACCGCGGCGGGTCGCCAGCAGGATCGCCGGACATCCAAGCCCGGCGCAACGCAGCCGCAACAAACCCGCCGTTGCAGACGCCCCCGCGTCGTCGTGGTCCATCACCAGAACATCGCTTTCGGGCATCATCCCGCCGGCCAGCAGGGTCTCGACCGAATCGAAGTGCAGAACCTCGATCCCAAGTGCCGTCAGTTGCTTTGACAGGATCTCGCTGGTCACAGGCTGATCCTCGATCACGATGGCACGTCGGATCCAGTCCGGCAGGGTCAGGTCCTTGGGGGTCATCCCGCGCGCGACGGGCATCGTGACATGGAATCCGAAGGACGACCCGACGCCTTCCTCGGCGTCCACCCAGATCTCGCCACCCATCAGGTGCACCAGCCGCCGGGTGATGGCGAGGCCCAGCCCGGTACCTTCGAACTTGCGGTTGTGCGAGGCCTCGACCTGATTGAATTCGCCGAAGATGTGCTCGATCTTGTCGGCCGGGATGCCAATTCCGGTATCCTCGACCGTGATGTGGACCCGCACGCTGTCGCCGTCCGGCAGACCGACCGTGCGCACCAGTACATGGCCGGAGCCCGTGAACTTGACGGCATTTCCGACGAGGTTGGTCAGAACCTGCCGGATGCGTCCCGGATCGCCTTCGAAGGCAGTGGGCAGGAACATGTCGTAATCTACCAGCAATTCCAGGCTCTTCTGCCGGGCAGCGGGTTGCAGAAGCGTCAGAACCTCGTGGATGCAGCGTTCCAGATCGAACGGCTCGGGGTGCAGTTGCAGCCGCTCGGCCTCGATCTTGGAGTAGTCCAGCACGTCATTGATGATGACCAGAAGCGCTTCGCCGGAGTTCCGGATCGTTTCGACATAAAGGCGCTGCTCGTCGTCCAGATTGCTGTCGGCCAGCAGTTCGGCCATCGCGACGACACCGTTCATGGGCGTCCGGATCTCGTGGCTCATGTTGGCGAGGAAGGCCGACTTTGCGCGGTTGGCGGCTTCGGCACGCTCACCTTCGCGCTTCAGGGCTTCCTGCTGTGCCTTCAGGTTCGTGATGTCCGCACGCAGGCCGACGCGGCCCCCGTCCGGCGTTGGCCGCTCGAACACGCGCATCCAGCGGCCGTCGGCCAATGGCTGCTCGACGATGGCATTCGCCTCGCGATGACGCAGGATGCGCTGCTCCAGCCACTCGTCCTCGCGTCCGATCGCATCGGCATAGTCGCCCACGGCCAGGCCTGCGCGCAGGATCGCTTCAAAATCGGCACCTGGCTGCATGGCGTCGGCGCTGTTTGGATAAAGCTCGCGGTAGCGGGCGTTGCACATCACCATGCGGTCGTCCTGGTCAAACAGAACGAACCCGTCGGGAATCGCCTCGATCCCTGCGCGCATGCGCATGTCCTCGGTGATGTTCACGCCCAGGGTGACGATGCCGCCATCAGGGGTGCGCCGGTCGAGGAGGCGCACGAACTGGCCGTTCCAGAGCCGGATCACCTCGGGGTCGATCTCGCCCGACTGCCAGCGCGCCAGCATCCGGGCGCGCCATGCGCCAGGCGCCTCGCCCTGGGGGTCGATCAGGCCCTCGGTCATGCAGACATCCAGGATGTGGTCCCAGGTCGCGCCGGGGCAGATCGACTCGATTCCGTCGAAGATGGCCAGATAGCTGTCGTTCGCGATCACCAGCCGATGGTGTTCGTCGAACAGCGCAAACCCGTCGCGGATCGTCTGGAGCGCTGCCCAAAGCTGGCGTTCCGCCGCAATCGCAGCCTCGCGGGCGCGGGCGTATTGCGCCCGGACTTCGAGGTTTTCGCCTTTCAGCGCCTCAGCCTCGGTCTGGACCGTGGACAGAACCTGCCGCTGCTCGACGATCTGGTCCGACAGCGTCAGCGCATGTTGCGACAGGCGATGGTTTGCGGCGAAGAGTTCGGCCTGCTTCATTTCCAGAAGCCTTTCAGCCGCCAGCCGGGCCCGGCGTTCCTGTAGCAGCGCGTCCGAAAGACTCATGATTCCTCCTGCTGCGTCCCGGTCGGCGCATGCAGGAAGATTCGAACAGAGGCGTGAATCCACCCTTAACGCGTTCGCTCAAATCCGCTCGAACGCCAAGGCAATGCCCTGGCCCCCGCCAATGCACATCGTCACGAGGGCGCGGGTGCCGCCGCTGCGGTGCAACTCATGGATCGCCTTGACGCAGAGGATCGCCCCGGTGGCGCCCACCGGATGGCCCAGCGCCACCGCCCCGCCATTGGGGTTCACCCGCGCGGGGTCAAGGTCCAGCGCCCGGGTCACGGCCAGCGCCTGCGCCGCGAAGGCCTCGTTTGATTCGATGACGTCGAACTGCGCTACTGTGCCGCCGATCCGCGCCAGAAGCGCCTGGACGGCGGGGATCGGCCCCAGCCCCATCACCTCGGGTGCGACCCCGGCAACTGCCCAGCCCAGGATGCGCGCCAGTGGTGCCGCATCCGTCACCGCCCCCTCCCGCGCCAGAACAATCGCCGCTGCGCCGTCGTTCAGGCCGCTGGCGTTGCCCGCCGTCACCGACCCGTCCTTTCGGAACGCCGGACGCAGGGCGGCCAGCGCCTCGGCCGTGGTGGCCTTGGGGTGCTCGTCGGTCTCGACGACCACGGGGCCCTTGCGGCCCGGCACCTCGACCGGAACGATCTGGCCCTTGAACCACCCCTCGGCGATTGCGCGGGCAGCGCGTGACTGGCTTTCCAGTGCGAAGGCGTCCTGGTCGGCGCGGGAGATGCCGTGGCGGTCGGCCACGGTCTCGGCCGTGACGCCCATGTGTCCGGTGCCGAAAGGGCAGGTCAGCGCGCCCAGCATCATGTCCACCGCACCCGAGTCGCCCATCCGCGCGCCCCAGCGCGCGGCGGGCAGGATATGGGGCGCGCGCGACATCGACTCGGCCCCGCCGGCCAGCGCCACCCCGGCCTCACCCAGCGCGAGCGCCTGCGCCGCTGACACCACCGCCTGCGCGCCCGACCCGCACAACCGGTTCACGTTCATTGCGGGCGCGGCATCGGGCACGCCTGCGGCCCGTGCGGCGGCGCGCGACAGATACATGTCCCGCGGTTCGGTGTTGATGACATGGCCGAACACCGTTGCCTCGACCCGATCGGGTGCGAGTCCGGCGCGGTCGATGGCCGCGCGCGCGACCGTGGCGGCCAGGTCGATGGGCGGCATGGTGGCGAGCGTTCCGCCGAAACCGCCAATGGCGGTGCGGGTGGCGGACAGGATAACGATATCGGTCATGACGGGCCCTCCTTCGCAGCAGAGCCTAGCCGAGATCGCCTGCCACGTCCCCCGGGACGCGGCGTCCCCGCAGGCGCGAACATGGCTGATTGACGACTGCGCGGCGCGGGCGTAGGCGGCGCAAGTCCCCGCATCCACGGGGGATACCTGATGAGGTCCAAGGTGGCGCTTCCCCCGCAGTTGCAGTCCGGCCTGTTCTGGGCGGGCGCCATGACCTTCATCGCCATGGGCGTGATCAACGCGCTCTATGGGCCCGCCCTGCCGGCGCTGGCCCGCGGCGGCGGGGTGTCGCTGGCCGAGGCGGGCGTGATCGTGTCGTTGCACGCGCTGGGCGGGCTTCTGGCGCTGATCGCGGGGGCGGTGTTCGGCGGGCTGACCGGGCGCATGGCGGTGGCGGCGGCACTGGTGGGCGCCTTCCTGATCGCCGCGTCCGGCCCCTGGCCGCTGACCATGGCGGGCGCGCTGATGCTGGGGGCGGGCTACGCCATGACCGCCAGCGTCTACAACCGGCGGTTCCTTCTGCAGATGGGCGCGCAGGGTCCGGCGATGGTCGGGCTTCTGAATGCGATCTTCGGGATCGGGTCGATCGGCGGCCCGCTGATCCTGGTGGCCGCGGGCGGTTCGGTGCAGGTGACCTATGGCCTGCTCGCGCTCGCGCTGGTGGCGTTGCTGCCCTTCGCGGACTGCGGGTGCGATGCGGCGCCGGTCGCGCCGGTCGGAGGGTCCGCGTCGGTGGGTGCCGCCCTGCGCCGCCCCTACGTGATGACGCTGGGGGCGCTGGGCGTGGGCTTCGAGGTGGCGGTCGTCGGCCTTGGACCCGCGGCGCTGATCGCCCGCGGCCTGACCGAACGCGAGGCGGCGCTGACGGCCTCTGCCTTCTTCGTGTTCCTGCTGCTGGGGCGTTTGTCGCTGGTCTGGCTGGCCGCGCGGATACCCGCGCTCTGGATGCTGGCACTGGCGATCCTTGCGGCCGGGGCCTGCCTGGCCCTGGCGAACCTCGCCTTCCCGGCCACGTTCTATGCGCTGTCCGGTGCGGCCATCGGCATGATCTTCCCCTCCTACTTCGTGGCCGCTTCGGCCCGCTACGGAACCGAGGACCGCGTCGCCTCGATCATTCTGGTGGCGGTGTATGTCGGCGCTGTCGCCATCCCTGCCGCCACCGCACTCGCGATGGGCCGCCTCGGCGGCGGGGCGCTGTTCGGTGTGCTGTCGCTTCTGGCCCTGGTGGCGGCAGGGCTGGCCATGGCCGCGGCTCTGCGGGCGAGGACCGCGCCGGGTTGACCCGGCTGCGCCGGTCGCGCCTGATACGCGCGGCGATCACCCGGGGAGAGAAATGCCGGATTGGCTGAGCGATCTTCTGTTCTGGACGGTATTGCTGGTGGGGCTGTTCCTGCTGTTCCGTTGGCTGCAGGGCCGCCGCAAGTGACGCGCCGGTTCGGGCCGACGCGGGGCGAGCTGCGGTTCCGCCTTTGGGTCAGCCTTGCGGGGCTGGGTTTCATGGTCGGCGCGCTGATCTGGCGCGAGGGTGCGATGGGCCACGCCATGTCGGAAGTCTTCGTCATCGCCACGCTGTTCTTCGGCGGGTCGGTGGCGCACAGCCTGTGGCACCTGCGAAAGGGGAGCGAATGACCTGGGTTCTCTGGGCCGCGCAGGCGGTCGTTCTGGTGCTTTGGGCCGGTCTGGTTCTGCGGGTGCTGACGGGACCACGGTCGCTGGGCAACTGGTGGCGTGATCCGGCGACGCGGGTGGAGCGGCGGCAACTGGCGCAGGCGACGCTGGCGGTCGTGGTTCTGGCCGCGCTGACGGTGCTGCACTTGCTCTAGCAGCGGTTCAGTCCTCAGGGTCCAGCGGCACCCGGCCGTCGTCGGTCAGCACATAGGCGCGGCGCCCCTCGAACACCGCCGCGGTCAGCGGATCGCCATAGCCCGCGCCGGTGTCCAGCGCGACACGGTTGCCATAATGCGTGGGGGCAGGCACGACCGTGTGGCCGTGGACGACCAGCGCGCCGTGATCGGTTGTCCGGTCCGTCAGGAAGGCGCCACGGATCCAGACGAGATCATCCTCGACCTGATCCTCCAGCGCCACGCCCGCGCGCACGCCGGCATGGGCGAGGAACAGGTCGGGCGTGCGGAACGACAGCGGCATCGCCTCGATGAAATCCAGATGCCGCGCGGGGACGGCGCGCAACGCGGCCTCCTGCACGGCGGGCAGGCGCGCGCCATAGGCATCGACACCATAGCTTGCCAGCGTTTCCACTCCGCCCAGCCGGTCGTCGAACCAGGTCAGGTCGGCCCGAAGGCCGGGGTCCTGCCGCCCGTGGCGGACGAACAGGGCGAACATCCGGTCGTGGTTGCCCTTCAGCACCTGCCACGGTTCGCCCTGGTCGATCCCGTCCAGGATCGCGTCGATCACGCCCCGTGTGTCCGGCCCACGGTCGCACAGGTCGCCCAGGTGGATCAGGGGCGCGTCACGGTCGCCCATGCGCGCGCGATCGGCGGCCACCCGGTCATGCGCCGCGCGCAGGGCGTCGATCTGGCCGTGAACATCGCCGATGGCATAGACGCGCATGGGTTCCCCTTCGGTGGCGGCCCCCGGACGGGCCGGGGGCATTGGCATCAGGCGACGTCGAAGACCAGCGGGCGCACCTGCTGGAACAGTCCCGTCCCGCGCAACTCGTCCAACACCGGTGTGGGCACCGCATCATCCACATACAACAGCGCAATGGCATCGGCCCCCGCGCCGGACCGCCCAAGCGTGAAGTTCGCGATGTTCACCCCGTTCCGGCCCAGCGTGCCGCCCAGCGTGCCGATGATCCCCGGCACGTCGTTGTTGGTGGTGTACAGCATGTGGCGCCCGATTTCCGCGTCGATCTGGATGCCCTTGATCTGGATGAACCGCGGCTTGCCGTCGGAAAACACCGTGCCCGCGATCGACCGTTCGCGCCGGTCGGTGACGACTGTTACCTTGACGTAGGCGTCGAACACACCGGTCTTTTCCTGCGTGGTGGTCGAGATATC
>CAYYOE010000116.1:0-9094 GCA_964473055.1 uncultured Rhodobacterales bacterium
GGCCGCGGCTTCTGTTGCCGCAGCCTCGACGCCGAAACCGTCTTCGACCTCTACGAGTTGCGCGCGGTGCTGGAATGTGCCGCAGTCGGCCTCGCCTGTGCTCGGGCCACGGACGCCGGACTCGCAGGGCTGGAGGCGACGCTGGCCGCGCAGGCCGACACCGCCGGCAAGACCGTGCGCGAGGTGACGGCAGGCGACGAGGCCTTTCATGTCGCCATCGCGGAACTGTCGGGCAACAGCGAGTTGCTGCGCCAGCTATCCGGCATCAACGAGCGTATTCGCTACATCCGCTGGATCGACATGCAGAGCCGCGTGCGCACCACCAAGGGCGAGCACTGCACGATCATGGCCGCGCTGAAGGCCCGTGACGCGGCGACCGCGGTGGCGGCGATGCGGGGCCACATCGCCAAGCGGATGGATCAGGTGGTGGCTGCCGTGCGCGAAGGGTATTCCAGCATCTATGTGCCGGGCCATGCGGTGCTGTTCGACCAGCCCCTGCCCGGCGACGCGGGACTCGCGAAGGAGCGGACGACATGAGGGCACGGCGATGAAGGTGGGTGGCGGCAAGGCGGTCTACGGCGCCTCGGTGGGCATCCTGATGCTGGAAGCGCGGTTTCCCCGGATTCCCGGCGACATGGGCAATGCGCTCAGCTGGCCCTTCCCGGTGCTCTACCGTGTCGTCCGCGATGCGAGCCCCGACCGCGTGGTGCGCAATGGGGCCGAGGGGCTGCTGGATGCCTTCGTCGCCGCCGCCCGCGATCTGGTGGCCGACGGCGCCGACGGGATCACCACCAATTGCGGGTTCCTGTCGCTCTATCAACCCGAGCTTGCCGCGGCAGTGCCAGTGCCGGTGCTCACCTCGTCGCTGATGCAGGTGGCGATGGTGAACCGGCTGCTCGCCCCGGGCCGGCGGGCGGGGGTGCTGACCATCTCGGCCACCAGCCTCACACCGCTGCATCTGGAACGCGCGGGCGTGCCGCCCGGGACACCGGTTGGCAGCACGGAGGGCGGCCGCGAGTTCACCCGTGCGATCCTGGACAACGAGCCTGAACTCGACGTCGCCGCGGCACGGGCCGACAATGTCGAGGCGGCACGCGCGTTGCAGGCGGCCCACCCGGATCTGGGCGCCATCGTGCTCGAATGCACCAACATGGTGCCCTACGCCGCAGACATCCGGACGGCGACGGGCCTGCCGGTATTCTCGATCGCAAACTTCGTGACCTGGTTCCACGCGGCGCTGGTGCCACCGCGTTTCCCCGATCCCACGGGCTAAGCGACAGCCGTGGGCATCGGTCTTCCCCCCATAGCGGGGCTGCGGATTTCAATGCGCATCGCAGTCATAGGCCCTTCAAAGAGGACCAGGGCCGTGCCGCCCCGTGGCCATCCGCAGGCGGCAATCCTGTCCCCGCGCACGGGGAAGGTTCCAGATCATTCCGACAAGGCGGGGGTCTGGGGCGAAGAATTCGGTCGGGAATTCGAGCACGAAGCGCGGGTGCTTGCGGAGGGCCTGCGCGCAGGCGGGGCCGATCCGGTTGGGCCAGGTCTGTCGTTCGACCGGCTGCGGGGTAGCGAAGGCTGGGCTGGTCAGAACCGCGAGGTTCGCGCCCCGTTTCCAGCGCGACACGGTCGCCTCGGAAACGCCGACGATGTTGGCCAGTTGCCGCCCCGAAAGGCCGCGCCGGTCCGCCGCCCGCAAGGCGGCCTTGGTCAGCACGGCAACGTCCCTGGGGTTCCGGGCGATCTGATGGGGTTGGGTCATCGGCTGCCCTGTCTCCCGAGAACAAACTCTCACTTCGTCTCTCAGAAATGAGCCAACATATCGGACACCATCTCTTCCGCACCGGCGACGCTCTTCGCCAATCCGAATTCGACCGGGACGCGGTCCACATTGCCGACCGCAGTGCGCCCGCGCTGGTGCGAGCCGTCGCATTGCGCTGCGACACGGTTGATCTTCCCGGCGCCAAGGGTCGCGACCACGCCCATCGGACGTGCGAATCGCACGTTGCAATGCTTTCGCAAGGCGCCGGTAACACCCGTTCACCTGTCGCGTGTAGCGAAACTGACTGTTGACGCATGCGCTGTGGGGCGCGTCGTCCCGTGGCGCGGGTTCACGATTGTCGTCCAGAAAATGCAGTCTTTGCAGAACGCTAAGGCTCCTGTCTGGTCTGCGCTGACATCTGCGTCACGAGTTCAACGCAGAAGAGCGCGCGTTCCGGACAATATTAGTCCTTCTTATGACACATTAGTAATGCTACTTATGGCCATGGCGCGACATGAACGGTGGTCTGGTTCCTGGTGAAGTCGCGAGCAAGTTTGGTGCGGCCAGCTGTTGGAATGTGTGCGAGTAAGGGGTACCGGCTGGCCCACCATAGTGCACGATGAAGGCGCCTCGGCGGTCCAGGGGACGCAGCCCGCGCCTGCGTGGGTAAGTGGTATCGCCGGTGACATGCGTGTGGTCCGGTAACGAGTGAACGGGTAAGGATGATGGTGACACTGGCTGTTCTGACGCTTGGCGCGATCGTGATGGCGCTTCTGGTCGGTCGGTGGGTCTTTGTGACCCGCCGCGATATCGACGCGGCTCGGGAACGCGCGCTTCGGGCGCATCTGGACTGGCGGCAGAAGCGTCCGCGGAAGGCCAGAAGCGGACTGGCGCTGCGGCACTGATCCGGCGTGGTGACGGACGGCTCGGGCCTTGCCGCACCACGCCACGTCACACCTGCATGTGCCCGAGGTCCGCATCGCGCGGCGGCTTGATCTGGCCCCCGCGCCTATCAGGGCAAGCGGTCCCGTGACTGTGCGGCCGCCAGGCTCGACGGTGGACTGGCAGCGTGCAGCAGCCTCAGGCCGACGTCGGTGGCCGCCTGGACTGGCCCGTGGCCGAAAGTCTGCGGCAAGGCGGGATGTCAGAGCGACTTGAGATACTCGATCAACGCGCGCCGCTGCTCTTCGCTCAGAGCGTCGCCATAGGTGTGACCACCGTTGCCATGGCCGGGAAGGGTCGTGTCGTAGATCCGGATCCGGTCGGCCGGGCTGTCGGCCGCCTCCTTGCCGGCCTCCAGGACATCATGGTGCCAGCCCATCGCTTTCATGTCATAGTCCCGTCCTTCGGCGTGACGCCAGTAGCGGGGGCGCAACCGGCTGTCGAGCAGTGCCGCGAGACTGGGAACCGAGCCGTTGTGCAGGTAGGGTGCGACCGCCCAGATCCCGTCCAGCGGCGGGGCGATGTAGCCTGCCGCCGGTGCCGCCCGCACGGTCCCGCCGTGGGGCGAGCGTTCAACCCAGTCGTAGAAGCGATCAAGGCTGCCGTCGGTCATGGTCGCGGCATAGAGCGGGTCGGTGCCGATACGGTCGAGCGGGATGACCAGGTTCGGATAAGTCGGGGTCTCGCCGTAAGTGCCGTGACAGTTCGCGCAACTCGCCTCGAACACCGTGCTGCCTTCGGCGGCAAGCACCGCGTCGACCGGTCCGGGAAAGGCCGGCGGCGCGAGGCTTTCGAGATAGGCGCGTATGTCGGGGGCATAGGCGTCGATCTCGCGCAGTTCCTCCACCGTGTCGGCACACAGGAGCGAGGCGAAAAGCATGTAGCGCGAATGATCGCCCCGGCCGATGGTCGTGTAGAACATGGCGTTCTTCTTGCCCATCCACCACCAGGGTGGAGTGCGCAAAGGCACCGGCGTCTGGGGCGGCGGCTCCAGCAACGGGGTGGCCGACCAGGCCATTGTCGCGGGGTCGCGATGCGCCATCAGCGCCCAGCTGAGATTGGTGGCCGGGTTCATCCCGATGGTGTCAGTCTGGATATGCGGTGCGATACCCTCGATCCGGTCGGCCCATTGCTGCCATGCAGCGGCCTGCGCCGGGCCGCGCACATATTGGCCGACCCGGGTGACCATGCTGCGCGGATCGACCGTGAAGTCGGCGAAGGCATCGCCAAGGCCGACGACCACTTCGTCACCGATCCGTGCCGCATGGCAGACGAGGCAGTTGTTCGAAACCACCTCGACCCCGTCGGCATTGACATGTGCGGTCAGGAAATAGGGAAGTTCGGCACTGCGGTCTTCGCGGCCGGGAAGAAGGCTGGCAGGATCGGTTTCGGGCGCGAGGCGGCGCCAGGCTTCGAATGGCATCCCGCAACTGACATAGGGTTCGTTGACCAGCGCACGGTAGCCCGCCGCCGGGTCGCCCGGCCGCTGATCGCTCGGCGCTACCGCGCCGGTGGGCGAGCGGTGGCGCTCGGGGTCGATGCCGGAATTGGACGGCAGCACGCCGCCCAGCCAGGCAATCGCCAGCCCCGCGATGCCGAGGGTGACGATTGTGCCGCCAATCATCAACCGTCGCTTCATGGCGCCCTCCGTGCTTTCATTCCCCGTAGCCCGTCAGTTGCAGGGTTCCGAGGCCCGACACCGGCTGATCGCCCCGATGCCCCTCGGCCCGCACCAGACCCGACCAGAGACTGACCATGAAATCATGCTCCTGTGCATCCGTGACCGGCGTTACGACGAGGTCCAGATCTCCGATCCGCAGCTGCCAGCCCACGGGCCAGGCAGGCCCTGAACCTTGCCAGATGCGCGCGATTTCGACATGTGCCACGTCGTCGCCGTAGGCGACGGCCGCACCGCCCGCGTCGATCACCAGCGCCTCTACCGTGGGCAGGCCCGCACCGTCCAATCGTCGCGAACGGATGACCGAAAGCTCCGTTCCGTCGTCAAGCTGCACTTGCAGCCGGTCCGAGGCCACCGGCGCGCCGCCGGGGATCGGCAGGGCGCCCCACAGATGCTCGAACCATGCGACACCCGAAACCGATCGCAGGTCCGCCTGTGTCCCGACGGTGCCTTGGACGCGCAGCCGACTGAAGGCATAGCCCCGGAAGGGTGCGGCATCGCCGTCCACCTGAAGGCTGTCCTTTTCGGGCGTCAGACTCAGATCGACCCGAATATCATCCGGACCCGTGCTCAGGGTCCACTCCTCCGCACCCGCCCGGGCCGGAAACCCGAGCGACCAGGTGTCGAGGCGAAGTTCCCGCAGGGTATCATCATACCCCGCGACACCGGCCATGCCACGACCGAACCGTTCTTCCGCGACAGCGGCCGCGCCTGCGGGATCCGTCACCACCACATGACCGCGATAGACCGCGCGCGGTTCCCAGCGGGTGGGCGGCGCAGACGCGCCGGGGCCGACAAGACCGATACGATAGAGCTGGAACTGCACGCCGACCGGCCGGCCATCCTCATCCGCCAGATGCGCCAGCACCTGCCACAGCTCTGTATGGGCTTCGGGGTGATCCCCATGGTCTGCCGGAAGATCAGGTTCCCAGGGACCGTCCAGCCGGTCGAAGTCTTCCACCGCGACCGCCGCGACCGCCGAGATCCAGTCTGCCCCCTGCGACGCACGCACCTCGGGCGGCGTGGAACCGACGGACGCAAGGTAGAACACGGCTCCCGCAAGAACCGCTGCCGCCCCTCCGAGAATTCCCCAGCCGCGCCCTGTCATCGTTCGGGTTCAATTTCCTTGCGTCCGCCACCCTGCTCTTGCCTTCGGTGGAGAAAGCGGTTTCGGGATCGGCCGCACCGTGCCGAGCAGAACGCAACATAGCGCTCGGGCCATCGTCCGGCCAACCTGTTCGATGCCCGGCCGCAACCACGCGAAGGATCGGCGCGACCGGCCCGGTGCTGCAAGCTTGCGTCACCCAAGGCGCCGTTGATCTTCCATCACATCGGCCCCGGACCTCGCAGCATCCGGAACACCTGCGGGACACGATCTCGGGGCAGATCCGGCCCGGAAGGGTTCGGTCACCAGGCCAGGCGATGGAGCGTCCCGGCAAGGACCGAGACACCAGCTGCGAGATCCTCGGGTGTCGAGTACTCCTCGGGGCAGTGGCTTCGACCGCCCGCGCTGCGCACGAAGATCATGGCTGTGGGAAACAACCCGGCCATCCGCTGCGCATCGTGCCCGGCGCCACTGGCCATGTTCAGGGTCGCAATTTCCAGGGACTGGGCGGTCTCTGCCATGATGGCCAGGAGGTCTCCGTCGCAGGGAACGGGAGGCAGGTCGAACAGAGGCTCGAGGTCGGCCGTCAGGCCCCGGCGCGCGGCGACCTCGTCGATCAGCGCGGCGTGGGTTGCGGCCATCTCCTTGTGGCGCACGGGGTCGGGGTGGCGGCTGTCGATGGTGAAGGTGACCGAAGCGGGGACGATCGCAGGGGCGTTCGGAACCACCGACACGCGACCGACGGTGGTGACGGCGGGGCGGCCCATCCGGTGGGCATGGTCGATCACGCGGCCCGCGATCTCGGTGAACCCGGCCATCGGGTCACGGCGAAGGTCCATCGGGAAGGCTCCGGCGTGGTTCGCCTCGCCGGTCAGGGTGACACGCGTGTGGCGGATGCCGGTAATCGCCGTGACCAGCGCAACGGGAAGGCCGGCATGTTCCAGGACAGGGCCCTGTTCGATGTGAAGTTCGAGGAATGCAGCGATATCGCTGCGCCGGGCGTCGGGAATCGCGTCGGGATCGAGGCCAATGTCGCGCATGGCCTCGGCAATCGGGCGGCCGTCACGGTCGGTCACCGTATCGGCTTCGCCCGGGGCGATGGCGCCGGTGATCGCACGCGAACCCCAGAAGCCGGAGTTCGGAAATCGCGATCCCTCTTCCTCGCAGAGCGACAGAACCTCGACAGGGCGGCGCGGAGGGCCGAAGCGGGCGACAAGTGCGGACAGCGCGACAAGCCCTGCCACAACGCCGGCTGCGCCATCGTAGCGGCCACCGGGGCACTGGCTGTCGATATGCGACCCGGTCACGATGGCGGGCCCTACTACCGGCCCCGGGCTGCGCGCCCAGAGGTTTCCGACCGCATCGCGGCGCACGGTAAGCCCCGCGTCGCGCGCCCATTCCGCGACCTGATCCTGCGCGGCCACCCACTCGGGCGCGTAGGCGGTGCGCCAGACCCCGGTCCCGGAATGGGCGCCGTGGCGGGCCAGGGCGAAAATCCGGCTTTCGACCTCGGCAGGGTCGATGCGGGTGGGGAATGGGTCTGTCATGATGCGGCTGCCTTCTCGGGTATCCCGGCCCAAGGTCACCCCGACGTGCGCCAGGCACAAGCCCACCGACAAACGGCGGGTCGGCCCGGCGGGCAGCCGGATGAATCGCGTGGCGGACGGGCCCGGCGCCACGACCGGTCGCCGGATGTCCGCGGACAGACGCCGCAGCGCCGTTCGTCTGCAATACCTGGCGTCGGGTCGCGATAACCTTTGACGCCGCGCAGGCGTCCCCAAACGAAGTTGGCAGCGGGGGAATCCGTCCGCTGCCCGGGCGCGCATCGCGGTTGATCCGGACATGGCGCGCACGGTCGTTGCGAGGCCGGGCGGGCGCCTCGATCCGCGCGGCGAACCAGCGCAGCGCCCACCCTTCAGGCGCCACCCGGACACGACTGGCCCGGGACCCACATGTCGGCGGGCCAACACCCGGGCATGGCAGGGCCTTACCACAGCAGGACGAACCGGTTTACCGAACCCGGGGCAACTCCGCAGCTCGAACGGCGATCGGCCCTTGCCGCCCGTCAGCGGGAATCAAGGAATGCCCTCAGGGCCCCGCGGACAGGTTCGACAGCTCCGTGGATCGTTCCGCGCCGTGATATCTCTGCAAGGATGCCTTCGACCTTCGGCTGAAGGAACCCGTCCATGTCGTCCCAGACGAGGGTGCGGCCCGCGTCCGGCGGTCCGGCGGCCGCGCCCCGCACAGCCTCGTAGAGCGCGACGGTCGCCGGTGACAGCATCGCGCGGGCATCGCAGGATCCGGTTTCGACCAGCGACCGGACCTCGACCGCCTGCACACCGGTGAGCAGGGCAGCGGCGAGGAAATGCTCGACCACATCCATCTGGTCGCGCGCCAGATTCGCCGCGTTCATCGCCTGGCTGTTGATGTTCTGGTTGTACATTTCGGCATGGGTCGGGAACCGGTCGGCGATGCTCTGGCCCAAGTATGAGATCTGCGTCGACATCTGGTTCATGCCGATATGAAGCGACTTCAGCCCGACGTTCACCCCGGTCGCCATGTTGCCAACCAGCGCGGGCGTCAGCCCGTTCGAGAAAGCCGGCGTGATCATCAGTGCGATCTGGCTGTCGATGTGCTTGCACATCAGGCCGACCAGGTAGCGCGTGCTGTCCATCGCAATGGCGGTGTACTGCGCCAGGAAGTTGCCGGTATGGAACGTCTCGCCCGTGTCAGGGTCGATCAGCGGGTTGTCGTTGGCGGTGTTGGCCTCGGTTTCGACCTGCCGGGCGGCGGTGGCGAGGCCGTCGAAGACCGGGCCCATGAACTGCGGCAGGCAGCGGATGCCATACCGATCCTGGATCAGGTCGCCCGACCGGTGGGCGCGATGTCCGCCCTTTTCCGACCGGATCGACTTGCCGTCGGCGACCAGTTCGGCCATGCGCGCGGCAGTCCAGACCTGGCCCGGATGTGGCTTCATCGCGTGGATGTAGGGATCGAAGCTCTGATCGGTGGCCAGCAGGGCCTGCGCGAACAGCGCATGCACCCCCAGCGCCATCGCAGCCGCATCCAGGGCGCGATTGACCGCGTTGGCCGCGACCCCGGTCGAGGCGCCGGTGCCGTTGTTCAGCGCGAGGCCTTCTTTCGGCTCGGGGTCGATGGGCGCAAAGCCGAGGCGTTCCAGCACGGTCACGCAGTCAAGCGTGTCGCCGCCCATGTCGACAAGGAACTCGGGCGACAGGCCCAGGATCGAGGCGCCGATGTAGGTCAGCGGCACAAGGTCGCCCGACGCGCCGATGGACCCGCGCTGATAGACGTGCGGTGCAGCGCCCGCGTTGAGGAAGGCCACCAGACGCTCGATCAGTTCGATCCGCACGCCCGAGGCGCCGCGCATCAGCGAGTTGGCGCGCAGCAGCATGGCGGCGCGGACATCGGCCTCGGGCAGGCGCGGCCCGGTGGTCGACTTGTGCTGCCAGAGTGCGATGCGCTGAACGTCGATCAGTTGTTCGCGGCTGACATGGATGTCGGCCATGCCACCGAACAGCGTCGTGACGCCGTAGATCTGTTCCCCCCGCGCCACAGCGCCTGCGATGACCTCGCGGGACGCCGCCAC
>CAYYOE010000117.1:0-9048 GCA_964473055.1 uncultured Rhodobacterales bacterium
CGGAAGAAGTTCCAGCCGCGCTGGCAGTGCCGGATCAGGCTGTGCGCCTTGTACTGGGTGGCAATCGCCATCTTGCGGATGCCCGAATTCAGCGCGTTCGACAGGGCGAAGTCGATGATCCGGGTCTTGCCTCCGAAATAGACCGCGGGCTTGGCGCGCCGGTCGGTCAGTTCCTTTAGCCGCGATCCGCGCCCCCCCGCCAGCACGAAGGCCATGGCGCGCGCTGACAGTCGAGTGGATGTTTTCGCCTTCATTTTACGCTGTTCCTCCCTGTGCCCGTGCCTTCGGGTCTAGTCGTCCTGCATGAACATGACGCAGGACAATGCCGGCAGCGTAACAGTGGCAGACTGCGCCTGCCCCATCCACTCCACCGCTTCTGTCGTCACTCCGTCGGGGTTTCCGCGCCCGGCCCCGCCATACTGCGGGCCATCGGTATTCAAGACCTCGCGCCAGCGCCCCGGCCCGGGCAGGCCCAGCCGATACCCCTCGCGTTCCACCGGCGTCATGTTCAGCGCGATGACCACCGGCTTGTCCTTCTTTCCGCCACGCCGCACCCAGGCATAGACCGACCGTTCGGCGTCGCCCGCCTCGATCCAGTCGAACCCTTCGGGCCGCGTATCGTTCAGGTGCAGCGCGGGCGTCGCGCGGTACAGGCGGTTCAGGTCGCGCACCAGCCGCTGCATCCCTGCATGTTCGGCAATTTCAAGCTGATGCCAGTCGAGGCTGACGTTATGGTTCCACTCGGCGCCCTGGGCGAACTCCTGCCCCATGAACAGAAGCTTCTTGCCCGGATGCCCCCACATGAACCCGTAGTAGGCGCGCAGGTTCGCGAACTTCTGCCAGGTATCACCCGGCATCCGGGTGATCATGCTGCCCTTGCCGTGCACCACCTCGTCGTGGCTGATCGGCAGGACATAGTTCTCCGACCAGGCATAGTGCAGGCCGAAGGTCATCTGGTGGTGGTGGTGCTGCCGATGGATCGGGTCCTTGCCCATGTAGGACAGGGTGTCGTTCATCCAGCCCATGTTCCACTTGAACCCGAACCCCAGCCCCCCCGCATCGACGGGGCGCGAAACGCCCGGAAAGGCGGTCGATTCCTCGGCCACCGTCATGATGCCCTGCACCTCGCCATAGGCGGCGACGTTCATGTTCCGCAGAAGGCTGATCGCCTCGTAGTTCTCGCGCCCGCCGTCGCGGTTCGGCACCCACTCGCCATCCTTGCGGGAATAGTCGCGGTAGAGCATCGACGCCACCGCATCCACGCGCAGGCCGTCGAGGTGGTATTCCTCGAGCCAGTAGAGTGCGTTCGAGATCAGGTAGTTGGCGACCTCTGTTCGTCCGTAGTTGTAGATCAGCGTGTTCCAGTCCTGGTGGAACCCCTCGCGCGGATCGGCGTGTTCGTAGAGCGCGGTGCCGTCGAACCGGCCGAGGCCATGCGGATCGGTCGGGAAATGCCCGGGCACCCAGTCCAGCAGCACCCCGATCCCCGCCTTGTGCGCGGCCTCGACAAAGGCGCGGAACTCGCCCGGCGTGCCGTGGCGGATGGTGGGGGCGAACATGCCGACGGGCTGGTAACCCCATGATCCGTCAAAGGGAAACTCGCTGATCGGCATCAACTCGATATGGGTAAAGCCCATCTCGGCGACATAGGGCACCAGATCCTCGGCCAGTTCCAGGTAGGACAGGGGCCGAGTGCCGCCGTCCGCGCGTTTCCAGCTGCCCAGATGCACCTCGTACACCGAGATCGGGGCATCGATGGAATGTGCCTTGTGGCGCGCCTTCATCCAGGCGCCATCGCCCCAGTTGGCCCCGCCCAGCCTGCGCACGACCGACCCCGTGCGCGGCGGGTGTTCCGACCCGAAACCCACCGGATCGGCCTTGAGCGGCAGGATCACGCCCCCGTTGGCGCGCACCTCGTACTTGTAGATGGCGCCTTCGGACAGGCCGGGCACGAAGATTTCCCACACGCCGGTGGCGCCCCGGCGCCGCATAACCGTGCGTCGGCCATCCCAGACGTTGAAATCGCCCACCACAGACACGCGTTCGGCATTCGGCGCCCAGACGGCGAAGTGTACGCCCGCCACGCCTTCGTGCGTGACCTCGTGCGCGCCCAGCGCCATCCACAGACGCCGATGCGTGCCCTCGCCCAGCAGGTATTCATCCAGTTCGCCCAGCACCGGACCGAAGCGGTAGGGATCATCGACCACCCATTCCGCCTCGCCGTTGTGGCCACGCAGCCGGTAGGGGGCGCGGTCTGGCACCTTTGCCGTGAACAGCCCCTCGCAGCCGTCGACCGGTTCCATCACCACCTCGTCGCCCGGATCGCGCAGGGCGACCAGCCGCTCTGCCCCCGGGATGAAGGCGGTCAACACCAGTCGCCCGCCACGCTCGTGGACGCCCAGCACCGAGAAGGGGTCGCCGTGCCGCCCTTCACAGATTGCCCGCGCCGCGTGGGGATCGACGCGCGGCAGATCTGCCGCCCCGGTCCCAGGCGTCGCTTTCTTGGCCATCGCGTCCTCCCTGCCCGGTTCCGGTTCGTCCGGCCCTTCGGGTGCTACAACGCAGTCTGCGCCGTCCAGATGTCGTTCATGTAACCACGGATCGTCCGATCAGACGAGAAGAACCCCATCCGCGCCGTGTTCAACGCGGCCATCCGGTTCCAGCGCGCCCGATCGCCCCAGGCCGCATCGACGCGGCGCTGCGTCGCTTCGTAGTCGGCAAAATCCGTTGTCACGAGAAAATAGTCATGGTGCCAAAGCCGATGCACGAGACCATGATACCGGTCCGGCTGATCGGGCGAGAACCGCCCCTCGGCGATCATCTGCAGGACATCCTGCAACAGCTGCGACCCCTCGATCGCGTGGCGCGCGTAGTCGGGCTTTTGCCGTTCCGCCACGACCTCGTCCGCGGTCAGCCCGAACAGGAAGAAGTTCTCGGCCCCCACCTGTTCGCGGATTTCCACATTCGCGCCATCCAGCGTGCCGATGGTCAGCGCCCCGTTCAGGGCGAACTTCATGTTGCCGGTGCCCGACGCCTCTTTCCCCGCGGTCGAGATCTGTTCCGACAGGTCCGCCGCCGGGACCAGCCGTTCGGCAAGGCTGACGTTGTAGTTCGGCGGGTAGATCACGCGCAGCAGACCCCGCACTTCGGAATCTGCATTGATGACGGCGGCCACGTCGTTGATCAGATGGATGATTTCCTTGGCAACCGCATAGCCCGGCGCGGCCTTTCCGCCAAAGATCTTGACCCGCGGTGCCCAGTCACGGTTGGGATGGCTGCGGATCTGGTGCCAGGTGGCAATCGTTTCCAGCACGTTCATCAGCTGGCGCTTGTATTCGTGGATGCGCTTGATCTGCACGTCGAACATGGCGTCCGGGTCGACGGGAATGCCCATCTCGGCGCCGATCCAGTCCGACAGTGCGGCCTTGTTCTGGCGCTTGGCCCGGTCGAAGGCAGTCAGGAACCCGCGATCCTCGACATGGGGTTCCAGGCCGCGCAGCCGGTCCAGATCACCTTCCCAGCCTTCGCCGATGGTCTTTGTGATCAGGCCAGACAGCGGGCGATTGGACATGCGCAGCCAGCGGCGCGGCGTGATGCCGTTGGTCTGGTTCACGATCCGGTCGGGATGCAGACGATGCAGTTCCGGGAACAGGTTCTTCTTCACCAGCTCGCTGTGCAGCGCCGACACGCCGTTGACCTTGTGGCTCATGATGAAGGCCAATTCGCCCATGCGCACCTCGTGGTGCTTGACGATACCCACATAGTGCGGCCGCTGCGGATAGGTGATGCGGTGCCAGCTGTCGATCTTTTCGATGATCTGCATGTGGCGCGGCAGGACCGTGCCCATCAGGTAAGTCGCCCAGCGTTCCAGTGCCTCGGGCAACAGGGTGTGGTTGGTGTAGCCCAGGCAGGCCCGCGCCGTCACCATCGCCTCGTCGAAGGGCATACCATGCACGTCCGACAACAGCCGGATCAGTTCCGGCCCGGCAATGGCCGGATGCGTGTCGTTCATCTGGATCGCGACGTGCTTTGGCAGCTTGCGCAGGTCCTTTTCGCGGCTCAGGAACCGGCGCAGGATGTCCTGCAGCGCGGCGGACGTCAGGAAATACTCCTGCTTCAGGCGCAATTCCTTGCCCGCGAAGGTCGTGTCGTCGGGATAGAGCACGCGGCTGATTGTCCGGGCCAGCGCCTCTGGCTCGGCTGCGGCCGCATAGTCGCCCCGGTTGAAGCGTTCCAGGTCGAACATCGTGGTGGGCTTTGCCCCCCACAGCCGCAGGGTATTGGCCCAGCGCCCCTGCCAGCCGATCACAGGCGTGTCGTGGCCTTGTGCAACCACCGTTTCGCCGGGATGCCAGACGGGCCGGCCGTCCTCGACCGTGACCTCGCCCTTGAAGCCGATGGTATAGGCCGCCTCGGGACGCTCGAATTCCCAGGCATGATTCTGGGTCAGCCAGTCCTCGGGCGTCTCGACCTGCATTCCGGCCTCGAACCGCTGACGGAACAGCCCGTGTTCGTAGCGGATGCCATAGCCGTAGGCAGGCAGCCCCATGGTGGCCATGCTTTCCATGAAGCACGCCGCCAGCCGCCCCAGGCCGCCATTGCCAAGGGCCGCATCGGGTTCGTCCTCGACGATGGTGCGGAAATCCTGCCCGAGGTCGGCCATGACCTTCTCGGCGGTTTCGCGCAGGCCAAGGTTGACGCAGGCGTCTTCGATCAGGCGCCCGATCAGGAATTCCATCGACAGGTAATAGACGCGCTTGCGGCCCTCCGCGTAGGTGCGTGCCGTAGCGGCGAACCAGGGTTCGACAATCTGGTCGCGCAAGGCATGGGACAGCGCCATGCGCCAGTCATAGGTGGACGCAGCGCCCTCGGTCTTGCCAAGCGTATAGCGCAAGTGATGCAGCACCGCGGCCTTGAGGCGCGCAGGTGTCAGGGGTTTCTCAATCACGGGGTCGGGTCCAGTGTCACGCATCTCACGGTCCTTCTCCGCCACGGTGGGCGGGCGGTCAATCCACGATGTTAGCGCCACCACGTCCCGCTGCACGGACGCGCAAGCCAACAGGCCCCTCCCCGGCCCGACTCGGGTGATATCAGAGCAACCCTTGCGCGTCAGCGAATTTCAAAGCGCTTTGGGAAACAGTGAAGCCCCGCGTTTGTCAGCCGCACCACAATGCCCGCTTTTGCGCCGCTGTCGGCATGGCGGCCGAAGTCAGGCGCGGGCGAGCGACGGGTTTCGCGCCTGTCCTGCTGCTGCGGCATGGACTGCCATATCGCGGGCAATGGCAAAGGCGCCGCGGATCTTGTCCTTGTCGGACGCCCAGTCGCGGCGCACCACGATCTTGTTGTCGCGCACCTTGGCCAGCCCATCCTGCGCGCGGATGAACTCGACGAGGCCCGCCGGGTTCGCGAACTTGTCGTTGTGGAAGGTGATCGTCGCCCCCTTGGGGCCTGCATCCAGCTTTGCGATGCCCGCCTTCTTGCACTCGGCCTTGATGCGCACGACGGTCAGCAGGGTGTTGACCTCCTTCGGCAACGGCCCGAAGCGGTCGATCAGTTCGGCGGCGAAACCTTCCAGTTCCACCTTGGTCGTCAGGTTCGACAGCCGCCGATACAGGCCCAGCCGCACGTCGAGGTCGGGGATGTAGTCGTCGGGGATCAGCACCGGCACGCCCAGGTTCAGCTGCGGGGCCCACTGGCCGTCATCGGCCAGCCCTTCCAGTTCGCCCGACTTCAGCTTGGCAATCGCCTCTTCCAGCATCGACTGATACAGTTCGTAGCCCACCTCCCGCATCTGGCCCGACTGTTCCTCGCCGATGAGGTTGCCCGCACCGCGGATATCCAGGTCTTGCGAGGCCAGCGTGAAGCCCGCACCCAGGGAATCGAGCGACCCGAGCACGCGCAGCCGCTTTTCCGCCGCGGGCGTCAGTTTCCCGCGCGGCTTGGTGGTCAGGTAGGCATAGGCGCGCGTCTTGGACCGGCCCACGCGGCCGCGGATCTGGTACAGTTGCGCCAGACCGAACATGTCGGCGCGGTGGATGACCATGGTGTTGGCGGTCGGGATATCGAGGCCGGATTCCACAATGGTCGTGGCCAGCAGCACGTCGTAGCGCCCGTCGTAGAAGGCGTTCATCCGGTCGTCGAGTTCCCCCGCCGCCAGTTGCCCATGTGCGACCACGAAGGTCAGTTCGGGCAGTTGCGCGCGCAGGAACTCCTCGACCTCGGGCAGGTCGGCGATCCGCGGCACCACATAGAACGACTGCCCGCCGCGGTAGTGTTCGCGCAGCAGCGCCTCGCGGATGGTGATCGGGTCGAATTCGCTGACATAGGTGCGGATCGCCAGACGGTCCACAGGGGGCGTGCCGATGATCGACAACTCGCGCACGCCGGTCAGCGACAGTTGCAGCGTGCGCGGGATCGGCGTCGCGGTCAGGGTCAGGACGTGGATGTCGGTTTTCAGGCCCTTCAGCCGTTCCTTGTGGGCGACGCCGAAGTGCTGTTCCTCGTCGATGATGAGAAGGCCCAGGCGTGCAAAGCGCACCCCCTTGGCCAGCAGCGCGTGCGTGCCCACGACGATATCCACCGTGCCGTCGGCCAGCCCCTTGCGCGTGGCGTCGGCCTCTTTCGCACCGATGAACCGCGACAGGCCGCGGACCTGCAAGGGGAATCCGCGGAACCGGTCGGCAAAGGACCGCAGGTGCTGGCGCGCCAGCAGCGTGGTCGGCGCGATCACCGCCACCTGCATCCCGCACATCGCCGCGACGAAGGCCGCGCGCATGGCGACCTCGGTCTTGCCAAAGCCCACGTCGCCGCAGATCAGCCGGTCCATCGGCACGCCCGCGGCCATGTCGGTCAGCACGTCCTCGATCGCCTTCAACTGATCGTCGGTCTCGACATAGGGAAACCGCGCGCTGAACGCCTCCCACAGGTCATGGGGCGGCTCCAGGACCGGGGCGGTGCGCAGCAGGCGTTCGGCGGCGATCCGGATCAGCCGGTCGGCGATTTCGCGGATGCGTTGCTTCAGCCGCGCCTTCTTGGCCTGCCAGGCCCCACCGCCCAGCTTGTCGAGAAGCCCTTCCTCGTGCCCGAAGCGGCTGAGCAACTCGATGTTCTCGACGGGCAGATACAGCTTGGCGCCCTCGGCATACTCCAGCGCCAGGCATTCATGCGCGGCCCCCAGCGCCGTCACCACCTCCAGCCCCAGATAGCGGCCGACGCCATGATCGACATGGACGACCAGATCGCCCGGGGTCAGCGCCTGCGCCTCGGACAGGAAGTTGTCGGCCCGCCGGCGCTTTTTCGGCGAACGGATCAGCCGGTCGCCCAGCACATCCTGTTCCGAGATGACGGTGACGGCGGTATCGTCGAGCGTTCCGTCGAACCCCTGGTCCAGCGCCCAGACCGCCAGGAATACGCCGCCCCTGCCCTCGGGCACGTCGCGCCAGTCGGCAATCAGTTGCGCGCCCGACAACCCCTGATCGGCCATCAGCCCCGCCAGGCGTTCCCGCGCGCCTTCGGAATAGCTGGCCACCACGACCTGCCCGTCGCGCCGCCGCGCCGCGATATGGGCATCAAGTGCGCCGAACAGGCTCAGGCTTTCCTGCTGGCGTTCCGGGGCAAAGCTGCGCCCGATCCGCCCGCCCGCGTCGATCACGCCAGGGCCCGGCGCCTGCGGCAGGGGGTGGAAGCGCAAGACGCGCCGCCCGGCCATGGCCGCATCCCAGGCGGCATCGTCCAGATACAACAGGCCCGGCGGACAGGGCTTGTAGGGCACATCGCCCCGGCCCCGCTGCGTCAGGGCGTGCTGGCGTGTCTCGTAGGAATCCGCGACCGCCTCCCAGCGTGACTGGCGTTGCGCGTCGGTCTGGTCGTCCATCGAGACAGGCGCGCCCGGCAGGTAGTCGAACAGCGTTTCCAGCCGGTCGTGGAAGAACGGCAGCCAGTGCTCCATCCCCGCATGTTTGCGGCCCGCGCTGACAGCTTCATAGAGCGGATCGTCTGTGCCGGCCGCGCCGAACTCGATCCGGTAGGTCTGCCGGAACCGGGTGATCGCGGCGTCGTCCAGGATCACCTCGGACACCGGGGCCAGGTCGATCTGCGTGACCTTGGCCAGCGTGCGCTGGGTTTCCGGGTCGAAGGTCCGCGCGCCGTCCAGCGTGTCGCCGAACAGGTCCAGCCGGATCGGCGCGGCATGGCCGGGCGGAAAGATGTCGATGATCCCGCCGCGCACGGCATAGTCGCCGGGTTCGCGCACGGTGGCCGCGGGGCTGAAGCCCATGCGCACCAGGAACGACCGCAGCGCGGCCTCGTCGATGCGGTGGCCGACCGCCGCGGAAAAGGCCGCGCCCCGCAGCGTGTCGCGGGCGGGCACACGCTGGGTGGCCGCGTTCAGCGTGGTCAGCACGACAAACCGCCCGCGCACCCCCCCCTGCCCCCCCTGGGCCAGCGCGGCCAGCGTTGCCATCCGGGCCGCCGACACCTCGGGGTTGGGCGACACCCGGTCGTAGGTCAGGCAGTCCCAGGCCGGAAACACCAGCACCGGCACATGCGGGGCAAAGAACGCCAGCGCCGACTGCATCGCCGCCAGCCTGCGGTCGTCGCGGGCGACATGGATCACCGGACCGTCGGCGCGCGCCATCTCGCGCAGGACAAGGGCCGCGTCGAATCCCTCGGGCGCCCCGCCCACGGTCAGGCGGGCCGGGGCCGCGGAGGCATCGGGGCGTGACGCGTCGGGGCGTGGCGCGTCGGGGGATGACGCGTAGGGGCGGGTGGGAACAACCATGCGCGCGAAGTAACGGGCAGGCGCGCGGTGTCAATCGGGGATGGGGGGGTGGGGGCAGCCTGTGCGGGCCAGCACCCCAGGGTGCTGGCCGCATTCCGTCACCGCGACCGCCTCTCCCCTCTCCGACACGGAGAGCAGAAGCGCCACAGATATCGGAAGCGCCCCCCCTCTCCCTCTGGGAGAGGGGATGGGGGAGAGGCCCCCACTCCACTCCCTGAACCGCCCCGGGTTTACCGGAGCGTCTTTGGTTCAATGATTAGGCTGCTTTT